>CAZYDC010000188.1:0-8975 GCA_964646065.1 uncultured Planctomycetaceae bacterium
ACTCGCCCGGCGAGGCCGACAAGGCCGCGTCGATCTGTTCCAAAACGGCCTTGCCTGCCAGCGGGCCTTGGGGATGATAATACTCGTTGGGCGAGTCCACAAACGTGACGTCGAACAGCAGCGGCCTGAAAAGCTTGTGAAACGTGTCAACGCCGCCCAGGCTGACCGCGCCGACCGTGTCGCCGTGATAGCCCTCGCGCAAGGCCAGGAATTTCCGCCGCCGCGGCTGGCCGTGATTGTGATAGTACTGGAATGCCATCTTCAACGCGATCTCGACGGCCTCGGCGCCGCTGTCACTGAAGAAAACCTTCGCCAGGTTGGGCGGAGTGATTCGCACCAGGCGGCTCGCGAGTTCGATGCTCGGCGGCGAGGCGAAACCCAGCAGCGTGGTGTGGGCCGCCCGGTCAAGCTGCATACGGATGGCCGCGTCGATCGCGCCCACGCGGTGGCCGTGAAGATTGCACCACAGGCTGCCGAATCCGTCGATGTACCGCCGCCCGCCGGCGGCGATCAATTCAAACCCCTCCGCCGCCACGATCAGCCGGTCGCTGAGGTCCGGCGGGTCGATCCACTGCCGCATCGAAGTGAACGGATGCCAGACGTACCGCTTGTCGTCGTCGATGAGTTGCTGTGGGTCCATGATACTTAGGGATGATTGCCTGTTTCAGGGATCAGTCCAGTGGAAACGTTTCGAGGAATCGGCGAAGACCCTGCGTATAGTCGTCGTCATCTTCACCGGCGAGAATCTCGCAGAGGGAAATTGTCACTCGGATGGCGTTAAATGCGTCTGCCCGTTTGAAGTGAATCGCGGGAGAAGTCAAGTATCCAGCCGCATTGTCCCAGAAAGGATACTCAGTATTAATTGGGAGATCCGTCAGTTCGATCTGATCGAGATCCTGAACCGGAGGAGGATTCGGCGCCATTTGTTCCATGCTCAATAATCGATGGATGATTCCACCGGATGACTGCCGCATGGTGGTCCGGAATTTCAGCAAGAAGGAAGCATTTCCTCCTTCTCCGTTCATTACTCGGGTCAGCGGGTCGTGTCCTCTGAACGGGTTGATGCTTTGGCCGTGAAAAACAAGATACCCCTTGAGCACTTTTTCGACGGACTGGTGGCTCTTGGAGACAGCCATGTGCGCCAGTTCAAGTCTCCCAAGTGGAGTAGAGAAGGTCAAGGAGACCTGGCCGTCCAAATAGGCTCGTGCCCCCAGAAGGTCCGCCAGCCCCTGGTAGAGAGTATGCATCGCCAGTTCAGTTCGTTCGTGGGCGTTCATGCGCGAAGGTCTTGGATTCCGAATTCCGCCAAAAGTTGGCGCCAATTCTCTTCGGATTCCGAGGGGTACACGAGAATGGCCTTTTCACTGTGTTCTCGCACCGCCTGCACGGCCGCATGGTCGGGATTGACAACAAGTGCTTTCCGGAATTCCTGGGGGGAAGCAAGATAAATAACGATCTTCCTGGCCTCCGGCACAGTCGAGCCGGCCGCCATGGCGATGCCTTGAAGAGATCCATCTCCGGGGTCAAAAGCGCCCTCCTCAATCTCCAAGAGATGAATAGCGTGGGGGTCTTCCAGTCGAAACCAAACCGCGTACTTCAATTGCGTTTCCCGATTCTCCTTGGCATGCTGTTTGACCATGGACTCCACGGCCTCCCTGGTGCCGGGAAGGTCTAGAAGGGGGGTCCCGCGGAATTCAAAGTCGGCTTTTCGGACAACATCTCGAACTTCTTTCTCCACGGACTGATCGACCTCAATACTGAAGTCGGTTATCTGGTAATAATGGCCCTGAAGCGTTAGTTGATTGTGAACGCGCAAGCGTTTCCCGTCAATGTTAGGTATTTGAGTTAGACCTACCCGAAGCTCGTCCAGTTTCTCAACGGAACCCATTTTGTCTTTAATCGGTATTCGGACCAGTGACATACTGTTCTCCTGCCTGTGCCACCCATTTCATTGTACGCGATTAGCTTAAGTGCGACAAGCCGCTCATCGCTGGTCCCCCATCATTTCTTTCCCGCCGCCCAGCGTTCGATCCAGCGGATGAAGTCGTTGGCCTCTTCGGGCGTGTAGGAACCGCCGGGGCAGAACCAAGCGCCTTGCGGTTGGATGTTCGCCGCGACGGCCTTGGCGTCGGCCACGTCGTCGCAGAGAATCTGGAGGCACTTGCCGGCGGACTGGACCTTCTGGTAGACGTGCGTCCACTTGGCGCTGGGGCCCTTGCCCGCGCCGTAGACCCACTGCACGCCGTCGAGCTTGCCCACGTCCAGCAGGGCGTCCAGGTGCTTCAGCGCGCCCGGGCCGTCCAGGTGGAAAATGTTGCGCTCCAGGAATTCGTTCTCCCGGATGATCGAGGGCAGGATGGCCTCCTGGAATTGCTTGGGCGAGATCATGCAGATGAAGTCGCAATTGGAGACGTAATACCTGCCCGCGTGCAGGCAGTTGATCCAGGTGGTGGCGGGTTGGCCGGCGGCCGCGATGCGCTGGTACAGGTCGTCGTAGATCAACTGGTAAAACTCGGTCACATGCTCGCAGGCCAGGCGGACGCCCTCGGGGTCGTCCATCAGGTCCAGGCAGAGGTTTTGCGGGTCTCGCAGCGAGGCCAGCAGGTCGCCGTTGGTGTGCAAGTCCGGCAGGGCGGTGATCCACTTTCCCTTGCCCATCTGTAGCGACAAATCGGTGGCCTTGCGGATGGCGTTCCAGTAGGGGGTGTCCAGGTTGGGCTTGAGCTTCAGCACCTCGCGAATGTTTTCGCAGTTGGGCTTGGACCAACTGGTACACTCGCCGAAGTCCAGCTCGCAGCCGAAGAGGGTTGCCGTGATCTCCGGGCCCAGATTGGGGAAGAACATCGGGTAGGTTTCCCCCACGCCCACCAGGGTTTCGCCGGGGTCACGCACGGTCCAGACGTACATGGTCTGCAACTGGTGTTCGAGATCGAACCAGCGGTCGCGCAGTGTGGCGTATTTCTTTTCGGGCGGGAATTTGAGTTGCCGCTCGTATGGCTCCTTGACGTTGATCGACACCAGCGGGCGGTCGATGATCTCGCAATGCCACCAGGCCTCGAACCGCTGTAGAACTTTCTCGAAATCGGGTTTACGCTCAAGTTGCATGGTGTCTTCCTTTAAGTTAGGCGACGGATTGTACCAGAACACCCCGCCTCACAACAAGAAGGCATCAGGCAAAGAAGGCACTATGCATCAGGCATTAGGCACTAGGAAGAACCGGCGAGCTTCTTTTTCTAGTGCCTATTGCCTAGTCCCTAGTGCCTTCCTAGAGGTTCGGTTCTTCCAGGGGCACGGGGCAGTAATCTTTTCGATCGCACTGGGCGCATTCCTGGCCGCTCCAGATGGAATCGAGCATGTCCAGGACGGGGTCGATCAGGTCGAGTTGGTCGGTGCAGATGCCGGCCTCGAAGTTGCGCCGCCGGGCACTCTTGGCGCCCAGTCCGGCGCCGGTGAGGTTGGCCGAGCCCAGGTACATCCATCGCCCGTCGGCGATGACCGCCTTGGCATGAACGCGGACGCATCGCCGCATGGTCAGGCCGCTGGGCTTCCCGGCCTTGAGTTCGCGAAGGAACGGCCCGCTGGGCACCGAGCTGTGCAGCAGGCGAGACTCGACTCCCCGGCCGGAGATGGCTTCGATCGCCTCCACGATGCTGCCGGCCTTGGTGCGAAGCTTGCCGGTGATGCGAGACATGCCCTCGGGAGGAAAGTACAGGTCCTTCACGTCGGCGGTGGAGATGAACAGGCGGTGGCGGCAGCATTCCATCGCTTCCACCAGCGCGCCCAAAAGGTGATCGTGATTGAGGATTAGTCGGATCATCTCAGGTAAGGCAAAAAACCAGGCGACGGTGACCGCATTGTCGCCGTCGCCTATTCAAACACAAGCACAAGCCATTCAGGGAGCCTGCCGGGCGCCATTTCTCCTGGTCGCCTAGCCGGTTGCTTTCGACAATTGTCGATTATCAACCGTCTATTGTCAATCAGCGATGTCCGCCGCCGCCATGTCCGCCTCCACCACCGTGGAAGCCGCCACCGCCGCTACGGAAACCGCCGCCGCCGCCGCCGCCGTGGAAGCCGCCGCCGGAGAACGAACGTACTCCGCCCGAGCTGAAGCTTCGCGTCGACCCGCCGTACGAGCTACCGAAGTTGCCGTAGTGGCGGGACGTCCCACTGAAACCGGTGGATCGATTGAACGCGCCGCCCGACGAGCGGAAGGTTCCCGACATGCCGTTTGAGTGCCAAACCGAGAACCTCGACGCGCCGCCGGATGTCGTGAACCCTCGGACGTCGTTGCCGCGGACTCCCGGCGGAGTTGCCATGATGCCGAAGGTTGACACGTTCCTGCCGCCGCGGAACCCTGCGGCTCCGCCGGCTCCGATGGCCCCAGCCGGTCCGGTCAGCCCACGGCTGCCGCGGGCGCCCGCGGCGCCAAAACGACTGCCGTTCCAACCGCGATCTCCGTCAAAGCCGTGATGATGTCGAAAGCCGCTGGAGAAGGCGAAAACCCCACAGCCATCCCAGAACGGATTGCACAACGACCACGGCTCGCAGTAACCGTACCAATCCCAAGGATACGGTGGAGCGTAACTCAATCCGTACACGCCTTGATCAGGGTAGGAGTACGGGTTCATGTTTGGGTCGGGATACTGGCTCTCACCGGCCGGGGGGGCCGGCGGGGGCTGATTTTGCGTAACGTCGCCGGCATAGATTCGCGCGGCCTCATCGTAGGCCATCTTGAACGTGGCGTTGTCGCCATAGCGAATCTTGATCGTGCCGATTTCCGCGCGTAGCGAGTCGGCCAGTGAATCACGATTCACCATGTCGCTGTCGTACCACGCCATCAACTGTCCGGCCGTGCGGGTAACGAACAAGTTGTATTGGTCGTATCTCACGGCCAGAAGAATATCTGTGAAAGCATCGAAAGGATTATCGCGATCCGCGTAGGTGTAGGCCTCCACCGCCCATGCCAAACCGTTGGCGGGGTCTTGCTTGACGACCTCAACGGCCTGTTGAAATGCCGACGCCGGTTTTCCCAAGTCGGTCATTTTGGAAACGTACGCCTTAT
The DNA here is from genome assembly GCA_964646065.1 of uncultured Planctomycetaceae bacterium. Classification (GTDB taxonomy): domain Bacteria; phylum Planctomycetota; class Phycisphaerae; order SM23-33; family SM23-33; genus CAZYDC01. The sequence continues at coordinate 5,063 of CAZYDC010000188.1, forward strand.
TGGCCGCCAGCATGTCGCCGCCCAGGCGGGTGGCCTGGGCGTAGGCGTAGGCGGCCGAAGAGGCATCGGGCGCGTTGAGAATGGCGTCGATGGACGAATCCTTATCGCCCCGGGCCGGGCTGGGAATGCACACCAGCACCAAGCCAAGCAGCGCAACTGTCCAAACCATTTTCATTGGACACCTCCTGGTGTTCCCTCTCAAACCTTAATACGGACGCATCGCCCCGATCGGCCTTCCAAAAACCTCGGTTTTCATGCCCGTGCGGGGCCGGGTTGCGTACGTAATATTAGACACCCCCAGGCAGGCTGGGTTTGCTGGAGTTCCCCTTTCACTTGCCGAGCCGCGCGGAGCGCAGCACGACCCTCCGGGTTTGAACGGCGGCTGGGTGCTTCCGAGGCGGGTTACTTCTTGGCCATCCGCTCGGCTTTGGCCTTGGCGGCAGCGACCTTGCGGACGCGCTCCTTGCGCTTGCGAGGGCGGTTCTTCTCTCGCGTGGCCTTCTGGCGGGCAATCTTCGTGATTCGGACGGCTTTTCTACTTTCAACCATGAATGACCTTTCTTTTCTTAAGTTGGGCAGTATACGGTAGCCTGTGGCTGTTATCCAGTGCCCATGAGAGAAGAATCTTTTTTCTTCGCTGTTACGGGCCACGGCCTACGGGATACCGCCTACGGCTTTCTTGATGCCGGCGGCGGCGGCTTGCGGGTCGGCGGCCGAGCAAATGGCGGAGCTGACCGCGACGCAACTGGCGCCGAGTTGGATCAGGTCGTGGGCGTTGGCGGCGGTGATTCCGCCGATGGCCACCAGGGGCAGCTTGATTTCGCCGGCGGCCTGCCGCAGGAATTCCGGGCCGACGACGGGACGGTCCTTGGTGGCCGTGGGGAAGATCGGCCCGACGGAGACGTAATCGGCGCCTTCGGTGACGGCCGCCCGTGACTGCTCGATGCTGTGGGAACTCCGCCCGACGATCGCGCCCGGCCGCAGCAGCCGCCGTACCTCGGCGATGGGCAAGTCCTGCTGGCCGAGGTGAACACCGTCGGCCCCGACGATGGCGGCGATGTCCGCGCGATCGTTGATGACGAGAATCCTTCCGGTCTCATCGCACAGTTCGCGCAATTCGGCGGCCATGGCCAGGACCTGCGCGTCGGGCAGATCCTTGGCACGAAGCTGGATGGCGTCGGCCCCGCCGGCGATGGCGAGTCGGGCGATTTCCCGCACGCTGCCCTTGCAGAGCGAGGGGGTGATGAGCACGTACAGGCGCACCTGGCGGAAACGGTCGCCGACGTGAATCCGGCTGACCATGCGGCCTTCGAGCGTGTACCCGTTGTATCGCATCCGCTCGATCCGCTCGGTGAGGGTTGGCGCGACGATCTTGCAGTATTCCTCGATAGTCCGCAGCGCCTCGGATAGCCGCTTGAGCGCCGCGGTAGTTACGGCGCACAGGTCGGTTCGCAGAGGTTCGTTGCGGCTGGTCAACTCGGTGCCGATGTCCCCGGCGGTGTCGCGCGAGGCGATCAACTCGCGCACGGGCAGTTGCTCGTAAATCTCCTGGAGCTCGCTCCGCATGTTCTTGGCCATGGCGCAGATGGCCGGGTCGTTCAAGGCGAACCGCCCGGCGTCCTCGGCCACCCGCAGCGCCTCGCGGGCACGGTTGAAATTCGCATCCAGGATTCGATAGATCTCACGCATATGTTTGTCCTTGTCCGGTCCAGGAGGACAGTCTCGCCAATATAAGCATATCGTCCAGAAGCGCCATAGAAAATGATGCAAAGACCGTTGATCGTGACGCGTTGGACAGATCGCTGTCGCGTACAACCCTTTCGCGCCGGCCTGGTCACTTCAGTGATCCAGGTGCCTGGACCACTGAAGTGCCCAGGCCGATCCCGAGCAGACCATCTCGATCACAAATTATAATTCGGCACCGGGTGCTCTTTGCACAGTTCCTGCACTTCAGTGCGAACGCGGGCCATCACGGCCGAGTCGCCACCGGAGGTCAACACGCGGTCGATCCAGTCGGCGATCTGGCGCATGTGGTCGGTGTTCAGGCCGCGCGTGGTCAGGGCGGGCGTGCCCAGGCGAATGCCGCTGGTCTCGCTGGCCGGTCGCGGGTCGAAGGGGATCAGGTTCCAGTTGCACACCAGGGCCGCCTGTTCGAGCATCAGGGCGGCCGTTTTTCCGGTCATGTCCGGCAGACGGCTGCGAAGGTCCACCAGGATCAGGTGGTTGTCGGTGCCTCCCGAGACCAGCCGCCAGCCCCGGTCCACCATTCCGGCCGCCAGGGCCTTGGCGTTGGCGACGATGCTCCCGGCGTAGGCGCGGTATCCGGGCTTCATGGCCTCGGCGAAGGCGACCGCCTTGGCCGCGATGACGTGCATGAGCGGCCCGCCCTGGATTCCGGGAAAGACGGCCTTGTCGATCGCCTTGCCCCATTTGGCCTTGGCCAGAATGATCCCGCCGCGAGGCCCGCGGAGAGTTTTATGATTGGTGGTCGTGACAAAATCGCTGTGAGGCATCGGGTTTGGATGCACTCCGCCGATGACCAGCCCGGCGATGTGCGCAATGTCGGACAGCAGCGGGCAGCCGGCCTCGCGGGCGATCTCGCCGAACGCCTTGAAATCGATCTGCCGCGGATACGCCGACGCCCCGCACACCAGGATGTCCGGCCGCTCGGCCAGCACGCGCTCGCGGACCTGGTTCATGTCGAGCATCTCTGTGTCCTGGCGCAGGCCGTAATGGCAAGTGGTGTAGGTCATGCCCGAAAGGTTGATCTCCAGCCCGTGCGAGAGGTGCCCTCCGTGCTTGAGGTCCATGCCCATGATTTTCTGCCCGGGCTTGATCGCGGCCATGTACACGGCCAGGTTGGCGCTGGTGCCGCAATGCGGCTGGACGTTGGCGTACTCGGCGTTGAAGAGCTTCTTGGCGCGGTCGATCGTGAGCTGCTCGACGGCGTCGAGGTTGACGTTTCCGCAATAGTATCGCCGTCCGGGATAGCCTTCGGCGTACTTGTCGGTCAGGACGCTGCCCATGGCCTCCAGGACCGGCAGCGAGACGTGGTTCTCCGAGGCGATCAATTCCAGCGTGCTGTTCTGGCGTTCCTGTTCGGCGGCAATCAGGCCGGCCACCTCGGGGTCCGCGGATTGAAGGTATTTCATTCTTAACCATCCAGAAAAAAAGGGATAAACTGTGTTCGCTCTAAGTTATAGCCCAGACAGCCGGTTCTCGCTAGACAGAAGTGGTGGCACCCCCAAGTCTTCTTGGGGATGTCCGCGTTCGAGTATCATTATCAACGGCGCCAGTTCGTTTAGAAGGTCTCGCCCAGGACGATGCGGACCAGGAAACATTTTCCCGCGGCCGGCTTGGGAGGATTGTCGCCACCGGCGCTAGAGCCTCCGGTAAAGGCACCGCCGCCGCCGATCAAGGGGAGGATGCTCTTGAGCGGGTAGAACTTGTTGGGCCCCCCGCCTTCGGCGGTAACGTCGGTCTTTCCGGCAAGGAAACCCGCCAGCACACCGTCGTCGGTCACGACGGCGGCAGCCGCTTCGCCGGGCAATACCTTTTCGTCGATCTTCGGATTCCCGTCGGCATCCAACGCCTTGACCTTGATCTTAAGCTCGCGGACGGTTTGGCCCATCTCCTGGTAAGCGTTGGCGGCAAAGATGCGGGCGCCCATCGGGGCCTTGAACTTTGTGGTCTTGGCCGCGGTCAGCGGCGTGAATTCGTAGCCGGGCACCGTCAGGGTGGCCAGCGGCGGATTCTTGTCGCTTCCTTTCCTGCCGACCTTGGCGGCCGCCAGCGTGCGGTCGTCGATCACCACGGTGACGGACAGGAATGTGACATGCGGAGGGATGTCATTAAGGGCATCGCCTGCGACCAGCCGGCTGCTCTTGGCCACCGGGACAGCCAGGGCCTGGCG
>CAZYDC010000189.1:0-1434 GCA_964646065.1 uncultured Planctomycetaceae bacterium
CCAATCTTCGTCGGCGGAGCAATTGCAAACCAGATGTGGTTCACCGGACGCTTACTTTGAAAGCGGCGTTGTGGGTGGCGAGCCGTTGGCTCCGGGTGAAATTGTTTCCGGGCCAACGGGGGCATTTAGTGATGTTGTCGGACCAGGCAGCATCCCGGAAGGGTATACACCGTATGCGTCCGGTGAAGTGTATCCGTCCGGCCAAGTGCAGTCATACTTAGCCGGGTCGGGCGGACGGTGGGGAAGCAGCACTACGCGTGCGCTCAACGACAGCATCGCGACGCAGCTTGAAGATCTGGGATTCAAAGTTACAAACGGCGCCGGTCGCGGATCGGAGCAATGGATTCGTGGGCCGGGCGGCGGAACCTTGGGAGGGACGTGGGTGGATATGACGGCAAGCAACGGTTCCACTTGGATCCGGGTGCAAACTTATACAACGCTAGCCGATGGCATAACCCCTACGGCCTCGGAAGCCGCGGCCGCGGCACGAATCCGCGCCGCATTCCCCAATGATAAGCTATTATTGATCCCAAAGTGACGAGGTGAACAGATGAAACAATTGCAGTTCTATGCGGTGGTTGGAGACCTCCTTCCGGTGCTTCAGGCAGTGGAGGACCGTGGGCCGTTGAAATACGTCCTCACAGGCAACTTTACGACCCCGGATTTGCAGACATTCTTGCGGGGGTCGCAGTTGCCCAATTTAGGCAAAGCCACATGTGATTCCGCGACGGGGAGTGATTCGTTCTTGGTATGCCAGCCCGAACTCCAAATTATCGTGAGGCATCTCCCAGGCACTGGCGGCATTGAGCGGTTTTGTGTGGATCAACTCGCGAACCCAGAGACCGTGACTTTGACGCCGGGGGGCATATGGAATGAGGACATTGTCCTCTATGGGTGCGTCGGGACTGCCTCCGGGTCCGAGGCGTCGCAGGAACTGATGCGGCGGTTTGCCGGGGCGATCAAGAAGCAGTTCACGAAGATCAAGGCTGTTTACGTCGGCCCCAAGGCTTGCGAATTACTAGATGCCGGAAAGAGGTTGACTCTCGCGGCACAGACACCGAAAGACTTTGATCTCACGCGTGACTGATGAGGTGGCGCAGGCAGAGGACCGCCATCGACAGAATCAGTGCGGTGCAGACAGGTGCAATTCTTTCCACCGCGACGGGAGGAGTTCCGCCAGGTGGTGGTGAGGATGAGCGGCGATGCGGGTAAGAACATCCCGCAGGTAGGCGAAAGGTTCAACGTCATGGCGCTGGCAGGGTATGCGTCCGGCGAAGCACAGGGATTAGGGTATGCGTCCGGTGAAGTGCAGGCGGAGGAAGGGTTCGCCAATCTCGCTAGCGAGAGCCGAACGGCCCATATCCTGCAAGGCAATGAGACTGGTGGCGGCACCTGTGGCCGCCGAAGGACCGGACGCGTAAGACCGATGCTAAC
>CAZYDC010000189.1:1444-8949 GCA_964646065.1 uncultured Planctomycetaceae bacterium
GGCACCTGTGGCCGGGGCAGCCAGGGGAGACTCCGTTTCCTCAGGATTGGACGGGCCCGAGGATCATGAATGATGTCTCAGACGTTGCCACCGATCCAAGCCTCCAGTGGATACAACAGACGGGCAGACCTGGTGCTTGGTTCACGAATGCAGGCGACCCGACAAGATGGTATGTTATCGGCGATAGAGGTGGCGTGACGATCAAAGTTGTTCTCGAACCAGCAGGTGAAGGAATCATTACCGCACACCCGGTGCCATAGGAGTCGGACCAATGGACAGGCAAGGTATAAAGAGCGGGCTTATTATGGCTATCCATGCCTTTGAAGGACAGTTGCCCGCCGAACAGTTAAAGGACATGCGCGAATTAGTTCTCGCCGGTGAACCCGGCGTTGCCCTGGAGAATCTATGCACTCAGGCCTTCGAGTACGATTTCGGAACTGCTGCGCCGGATTCCCGACACCTGGCAGACATACCGCCCCGACGATCTGACCCAAGCGCAATCGCAGGCGCTCTCTCTGCTGATCGGGGCCGGATTCGTGGAACACCGGGGGCATGGGCGGTTGCGGATGCTGAATCATCCGGTGATGGTCGAGTTCACCTGCACGGCTACGGGCGAGTATGGGGTGATTGAGGCCTTTGAAAAGGTTTGCGCGGCGATGTGGGCTGACTGGCGGGAGGACTACGACAAGTGGAAGCAGGGCGACGCGGGCGGCGTTTCGCCCTTCCTTTCCGAGCGGTTGGAACCGTCCGAATGGCGGTTGACCGATAAAGGAGTTCTGTCGCGCAACAATGTGTTGGATGGTAAGCAGGAAGCCATTGATTTTGTGCTGAAACGCGGCTATTTTGACGGCCAACCCCATCAAATACCCGATGGTCGAATCGTGCATCGCAAGCCGGTACGCGGCGTGGGTGCGCTGGTCAGCATGAGGAAGGTGAAGGTTGACGCCGCCGTGACGGGCACGGTGAACGTCGGCAACTGGGCCGAAGGCGCTGATGCCTTCGCCAAGGCCTTTGGGGGGATGCCTGCCAAGGCTGCGCCGACGGCCCCGCCGCCGCCCAGACCCGAACCAGCCGCTACAACCGATACGAAAGAGCGACTTCCGGGCGATGGCGCCACGGGCGCGGCCGCCGGCGCGCAGAACAAGCCGCCGGCCCCAAAGCAATGTGAGCATTCCGAAGACTATACATCCGTTATCTGGTTTGGTGCTCGCTACGAGTTCACGAAAACTCAGGCTGCCTGTGTCAAGCTGCTGTGGGCGGAGTGGGAAAAAGGCGGGCTTGCGCTGGCGGAGGAAACCGTTGCCGAGATGATCGGATCGGAAAGCAGCAGCTTCCGGCTGTTTCACACCTTTCGCATGAAGAAGAAGTCGAAAATGACTAAACGGGTTGGGAAAACAACCGTGCATCGGACCTGGGGGACAATGATCGTGCCCGCCGGCAAGGGGAAATTCAGGCTGGCGGCCCAAAAAAAATCTGGAATCACGGAATAATCACACCTGGCGCACCAGTTGGCGCACACCATGCTTTTGCACAATATAAGCATGGAAAACACAACAAGCATCTTGAACGTGTTGGGGCTTGCCCGGCGGCTTGGCCTGCCCGCCGCCTGGCTCAAAGCCGAGGCCAAGGCGGGAAGAATCCCAAGTCTCCGGGCCGGCCGCCGACTTCTTTTCAATCCCGAGGCCGTTGAGCGCGTGTTGCTCGAACGGGCGGCGAAGGAGGTGGCCAATGGCTGAGAAACCACTGACCCCCGCCGCTTGCGCTTGCGGGCAGGCCTGCCAACTGTTGACGGTCAGGGACGTGGCGGCGGTCCTCAAAATCCATCCGCGAACCGTGTGGCGAATGAGCGCCACAGGCGAAATCCCCGCCCCGCTGGCGCTGGCGCCCAAGACGATCCGGTGGCGTCTCAAGGACATCGAAGCCCACCTCGCGAAGCTGGCGGCCCAGGCCCAGCAGGTGCGGACATGAGCGAGAAAATGCTTCGCGTCTCCAAACGGAACCCTTGTCCTATATGTGGCCGATTGCGCTGGTGCGGCGTGTCGCCCGATGGTTCGATCTGCGTCTGTATGCGGGTTTCGGAGGGTGCCGTCAGGCGGACAAAGAACGGCGGCTGGCTGCATCTACTCAAAGAACGGGCCTTCCAGCCCAGACCCCGCGTGCGAAGGATCGTGCTCACCGAGCCGGAAATGCCGTCTGTGGATTGCGGTGGGTTGGCAACCGGTTTCACCGCCGCCGCGGACCCTGAAAGATTGTGCGCGTTCGCCAAGAGCCTGGGGTTATCCATCGACAGCCTGATTCGGTTGGGAATCGGCTGGTCCAGCGACAGCAACGCCTGGGCGTTCCCGATGACGCGCGGGCAGCAGATCGTCGGCATACGGCTGCGTTCGTGGACCGGCCACAAGTGGTCTGTCACGGGCGGCCGGGAAGGGCTGTTCATCCCGCGCGGCCTGACCTTCCTGGAGACGCTGTTTATCGCCGAGGGGCCGACGGACACGGCCGCCCTGTTGGACATGGGCTTCGAGGCGGTCGGCAGACCGAGTTGCTCCGGCGGCGTGAAGTTGCTCGTTGACCTGGTTCGAGCGCGCGGGGTGAAAGATATTGTCATCGTTGCTGACGTGGACCCGCACGGGACCGGCCAGCGCGGGGCGGAATCACTGGCGGTTGCGATGGCGCCGTATTGTCCGTCTGTTCGCGTGATCGCGCCCCTTGGCGGCATCAAAGATGTCCGCGATTGGAAGTGCGCCGGGGCCGGGCACGACGATATTATGGCCGTGGTCGAGGCCACGCCCGCGCGCCGCCTGGTGGTCCGCAGCAAACGCATCCCGCCTGGCAGAACGCTGGTGCATCATGGCTGATACGGCACTGACCTTTGAATACAAACCCGCCATGCGAGGGCAGACCATCCTCACCGCCAAGCTGGGAGAGGAAGTCATCTACACGGACAAACTGGACATCGGCCGGGCCCAGCGGCGCAAGACGTTCATCGCGGCGACGTTCAAGGGGCGGCGTGGACTCGCCAAATATCGCAAAAGTGCCGTGGCCGAGTTGGACCGCATCGCGGCGGAGATTGCCTCGCCGCCGGCGCGGGCCGAAAAGGGCGACAAGGGGCAGCCGGAACAGGGATTCGTTCCCTATCTGCGGGCGAAAGACGGTCTCTACCGCATCAAGCGATCAGAAACCGGCGATACCCTGACACCGCTGACGAACTTCGACGCTCGCGTTGTCGCCGACGTGCTGCGCGACGATGGCGCCGAAAGGCAGAACTCGTTGGAGATCGAGGCGAGGATCGGCGAGTGCGTCCAGCGGTTCACCATACCGGCGTCATCTTTCGCAAGCCTGAATTGGGCCATTGAGCATCTTGGCTCCAAGGCAATCGTATATGCCGGTTCTACGGTCAGGGAACATGCCCGCGTTGCAATCCAGATTCTTAGCGGCGAACGCAGGCAGTTGACCGTCTACACGCACATGGGCTGGAGAAAAGTTGATGGGCAATGGGTCTACCTCCACAATGGCGGTGGCATCGGCCAAAGCGGAACGATGGCGAATGTCACCGTGGACCTGGGCGATGGTCTGTCCTTGTATCGACTGCCTGACCCGCCGCAGGGCCAGAAGCTCAAGGAGGCCATCGCCGCGACTCTGCGGCGGCTGGACCTTGCTCCCGATGTGGTGTCGGTCCCGACGTTCATCGGGCCATTTCGCGCGGCGATGGGCCAATGCGATTTCACACTGCATTTGGAAGGCACCACCGGCGTCTTCAAGAGCGAGGACGGCGCGCTGATGAACCAGCATTTCGGTCCTGGGATTGACGGGAGGAATCTGCCGGCGAGTTGGCACAGCACGGAGAACGCGCTTGAAGGTTATGCGTTCACTGCCAAAGACGCCATCTTGGTGATTGACGACTTCGCCCCGGCCGGCCCGTCGCACGAGGTCCAGCGGTGGCACCAGAAGGCCGACCGGATCATCCGTCACCAGGGCAACAATAACTCCCGCCAGCGAATGCGCCCGGATGGTTCACTGCGCCCGCCCAAGCCCCCGCGCGGCATGATCGTCTCGACGGGTGAGGACGTGCCCCGCGGCCATAGCTTGCGGGCGCGGATGTTCATCATCGAAATCAACGAGGGCGACATTGATGTGCAGAAGCTCACGGCCTGCCAGTCCGAGGCGGCGGCGGGCCTCTACGCTATGGCGATGGCCGGCTTTATCCAGTGGCTTGCCGGGAAATACGGCCAAGTGCTGGCTACATTGCCGGCACAGATCAGTGAACTCCGTCAGCAAGCGACCGTCTCGGGTCTGCATCGACGCACCCCAGGCATCGTTGCCAGTCTCGCCATTGGCCTGAAATACTTCCTCGATTTTGCCCAAGACGCTGGAGCGATAGATGCGTTCCAGGCCGACGCCCTTTGGCGGCGTGGCTGGCTTGCCCTTGGCCAAGTGGCCGCTAAACAGGAGGCGTTCCACAAGGCCAGTGAACCGACACGGCGATTCATCGAACTTCTGCTTAGCGCCCTTGCCAGCGGACATGCCCACATTGCCGGGCCGGATGGCGGATGCCCCCAGGATATGCCGGAGGCATGGGGCTGGCGGTTGAAGGCCATCGGCCACGGCCCCTACGAGCGAAGTGACTGGCAGTTTCAAGGGGATCGTGTCGGTTGGGTTGAAGGCGACACGGTGTATCTGGACCCGGAGGCCGGCTATCGTTCGGCACAGGCAATGGTGGCGAGCAGCGCCGATGGTATGGGGATCACGTCCCAGACGTTACGGAAGCGGTTGCACGAACGCGCATTGCTGGTCAAAGACGACAGCAGGGAGACTCTGACGGTCAGGAGGGTGCTGGAAGGACGCACGAGGCAGGTTCTCCAACTCGTCACCGGGGTTATGGTCCCTCAAAAATCCGACATTCCCGACATTCCTGACAGTGTAGCGGAGGCTTCAGGGGCAAAATGTCAGGTTTGTCAGGTTTCCCCAGGGGTAGACCCCAGGACCAGCAGGATGTAATCGATGAACGGGCGGCCATTATGGAAGTGGATGGGAAACTGCCGCGCGAGCAGGCCCAGGCTGAGGCCGCGCGGTTGGCGCAGTAATAAAACAATTTGGAAAAGAGGTGCTTTTATGTCGCTAAGCAGAGTCGGCGTCGTTACACTTGTGCAGGATGAAGGCCAAGACGGACATTCAGGAACAGTTGCGGCAGGCGATTCTCCATGCGGGAATATCACGGTATCGCCTGGCAAAATTGTCCGGTGTGACCCAGGCAGTAATTTCAACATTCGTAAACTACAAACGCAGCGCGACGATGGACACGGCCGCAAAGCTGGCAACGGCCCTGGGCCTGGAATTGACCCAGACGGGCAAGCCGCCCATGAAGAAACCGGCAAAGGGCAGGTGAAACATGGCTAGCATCTATAAGGACAAGAAGACCGGCAAGTACAAGATCGCGTACTGTCCCCGGCCGCACTTCCGAAGGGTTATCGCCGGCTGCTACGACCTCAAAGGCACGCAGGCCATCGCCCGCAAGCTGGAAGACGAGGCGCGGCAGATTCGCCGTGGCGTAATCGACACCAAGGCCGAGAGGCTTTCTCATAGCGAGGCCCTGCCGCTGGCGGACCACCTGGCCGCCTTCGTCGCCATGATGCACGGCAAGGGCGTTACGGAAGGCCACGTTAAGCGCACCGAGGTGTTCATCAAGGGCGTCGTCGCGGCTTGCGGGTTCAAGACGGCGGCATACTTGGACGCGGCCAAGGTGTCCGCACACGTCGCGGACCTGAAAGCGAATGGGAAACACGCCCGATCCATCAATGCCCGCTTGACGGCCATCAAGAGCTTCACGCGCTGGCTGTTCCGCACCGAGCGGATGCGCACCGACCCGATGATGCAAGTGGCCAAGTTGAACGCCAAGGCCGACCGCCAGCACATCCGGCGGGCGCTGACCGACGATGAACTGGCGCGGTTGATTGCGGCGGCACAGGCAGGCCCGGCATGGTCCTGGCAACAAGGCACGGCGGGAGAGGAGTACCGCCTTGACACGCTGACGCTCACCGGCGCCGAACGTGCCATGCTCTACCGGCTGGCTGCGGAAACCGGCTTGCGGGCGGGTGAACTGGCCAGCTTGACGCCGAGGAACTTTCTGTTGGCCGATTTGGACAAGGCCGCAGTGAAGGTCTTGGCCGCGTACAGCAAACACAGGCGGGATGATCTTGTGCCCCTTCGCCGTGACTTTGCGCAGGCGATGGCCGCGTTCCTCAAAGACAGGCCCGCCGATTCTCCATTGTTCACCGTGCCGGATCGCACGGCGGACATGCTCAGGTCTGACCTGGATGCGGCGCGGCAGGCATGGCTGAAAGAGGCCGGGACGCCCCATGAACGCGAAGAGCGCGAAAAGACATACTTCTGTTCACCGGTCGATGCGTCAGGCCATGTGGTTGACTTCCACGCACTCAGGCACCCATTTATCACCCGGCTGGCGCGGTCGGGCGTGGCGCCGGCGGTGGCCAAGAGTCTGGCCCGCCACAGCACGATCACGCTGACGATGGACCACTACACGCATACGCTTATTGGTGATGAACGAGCCGCCCTGGATCGTCTGCCAACCATGAACCCGGCACCGCCTGGCCGTGAGGCTGCCAAGGCCACGGGAACCTACGATACCACAGCAATAGACCCCGAAAAAAGAATAGCGCCTGCGCTAGCGCGCAGTGGCCCCGGCGGGCCAATTCTCGCCATCACTGGCCAACATCCAGAAAGAAACACGGCGTTACAGAACTTCAAGAAAAATACACACTTAACAACACCTGTCACTACTCGTCATCAATGGGCCCTGTCTGATTTGAACAGACGACCAAGGGATTATGAGTCCCCTGCTCTAACCGCTGAGCTAAGGGCCCTATGTACTATATTGTAAGCATGTTATGGATTATGCCGTACGTCGTAATTTCCTCGACGACAACCTTGACGACAACCGAAACGCGCGGCATCCTCTTTAGGAAACTGATCTCGCGCGTTGACCTAACAGCCCGTTGAAAAAGGCCATCCGGCGTAGCATGGGCGTCTCGCCCATGAGTCGCATGGGCATCTTGCCCATGTTCTTGGGCATTTGCACGGGCGGGACGCCCGTGAGACTCATGGGCAAGATGCCCATGCTACTTTTTCAACGGGCTGCTAAGGGGCATTGTCATGGCAAAGTCGTCTCTCATCAGCAAGCGTCGCAAACCAAATAAACCTAGCGTTACTTTCCCTCTGACCCCACATAACAATGGGCAATGGTGCAAAACTCAGAGGCAAAGTGCATTTCTTCGGCGTGTGGGAGAATCCGCAAGCGGCCTTGCAGAGCTACCACGCGGTTGCCGCCGATCTGCACGCAGGCCGACAACCAAGTGTCAATGTAGCCCAAGACGCTATAACCGTCAAGCACGTCTGCGATCACTACAGGGCAAACGCATCAAATTCAAAGAGGATAGCCGCGAATTTCGCGAATGACACGAAAACAGAAACGGAAATCACCAAGGGCACAA
>CAZYDC010000190.1:0-8940 GCA_964646065.1 uncultured Planctomycetaceae bacterium
CCTTCATCGCGTCGGCCCCGGTGCTGAGCCGCAGCTCATAGAGGAAGGGATCTTCGGGCGACCAGGTTCGGCAGCCGGGAATGGGGATCGTCAGCTCGACCTGGGTCTTCCCGCCGGCCGCAAGCGGTGTGGCCGCGCTGGTGGCCGAGGCCACGGCCTTGCCGCCGGCCGCCTCGCGAACCTCGGCTTCCACGGTGAAATCGCCGCGTTTGTCGCTCGCCTGGATCTCCGCCGCCACTCGCACCGCCCGGGCCGACAGATCGGGAATCGTTTGCACGTTGGCCACGAAAGGGGCGCCGCTGAGGATCAACTCCACCGAATCGTAGATGCCCGGAATGAACCGGCATTTCTCGAAATCCCAGCCGGTCGGCACGTCGGCGGGCAGCGACTCGCGGTCGGCCCCAATGCGGATCAGCAGCTCGTTGGGTTGGCCGCTCCCTTTGAGGTATGGGGCCACGTCGAGCAGGGCGGGCGTAAAGCAGGGCAGATGCTCGCCCACGGTCCGGCCGTTGAGAATGACCTTCGTCCCGTAGCGGGCCTTGTGGATCTTGAGGATCGCCACGGCCGGCAGCGGGCCCTCGACCGCGAACGAGCGGCGATACCAAAACGCCTGGCGAAGGCTGCTCTTCTGGCCCACCTCCTTGAAGCCCGGCTGCGCCATGTCGACCAGACCGGGCACGACCACGGTCTGGCCGAACGTTTGCGGGGCACGGTCCAGCGCCCCTTGTTCGATCTGCCAGGTTCCGTCGAGATTCACACTCCGCCGGGGCGCGACGGGCTCGACGGCGGCGCCGGCCGTCGCTGCAAGCGTGGAAACCAGCAGCAGCACGGGCACGGCCCACGCCGCCGGGCAACGTTTCCCCAGGTTCCCCCTCCCGCCGATCGCAAACTGCCTGCACATCGCCGCACCTCCCTTGTGAAATGCCACCGCCAACCCTATCCTAACGAGTTAGGGCTTGTGAAGAAATCAGTTGATCGATCTACTCCACGTCATCCTGAGCGCAGCGAAGGATCTGGTTTGGACGTACGGAGATCCTTCGCTGCGCTCAGGATGACACGTATTCTTCGGCCGATCCTCAGGATAGGCTTATTCTGTTGCGGATACAACGCTCCTCCATCACGATTCCCACCAGACAACTCGGGGAGACTCCTATCATGACGCGATCGATCGAGGGCTTTTGGCGGGCGTGCCTGGGCGCTGTCGTACTGGTTGTGCTCTCCGGCGCGGCGGCGCAGGCCGCGGTTGCCGCGAAGGCCCCACCGGCCGCGGCGGGGCTCAAAGCGGGGGTCAGCGCGGTGGCGATCACTCCCGAGCGGCCCAGCTGGATGTCCGGTTTTTCCGCGCGGACTAAACGCTCGGAGGGAAAATACCAGGACCTGTTCGTCAAGGTCCTGGCCCTGGAGGACGACACCCGGCACCGGGTGGTGATCATCACCTCGGACCTGGTCCGCGTGCCGGCCGAGTGGCGCGAGCCGGTGCTGGCCGAGCTCAAGGCGCGGCTCGGGCTGGAACCTGCGCAGGTGCTGATGAACGCTTCGCACACCCATTGCGGGCCGGCGTTGAGCCTGTGGTTCAACCGGGGATGGGACCCCGAATATACGGCCGGACTGGCCCGGAAGACGGTGGCCGCCGTGGCCCAGGCGCTGGGCAACCTGGAACCGGTGAAGCTGTCGGTCGCGCGGGGCTCGTGCACGATGAGCGTCAACCGCCGGCGCCCGCTGCCCGACGATCCCAAACACGTCGATGCGGGCTTGCTGCCCAATCCCCAGGGAGCGACGGACCCCGACGTGCCGGTGCTCCAGGTGCGGCGCGGCGACGGCTCGACCAAGGCCGTGGTGTTTCTCTTCGCCTGCCATCCCACGACCATGGGCGGATACCTGTTCGGCGGCGATTACCCGGGCTTCGCGCAGCAATTCGTCGAACAGGAATTCCCGGGCGCGGTGGCGCTGTTTCTGCAAGGCTGCGGGGGCGACATCAAGCCGCGGAACGTGGGCGCCAACGGGCGATTCAAAGACGGCCCCTTGCCGGTCGTGGAGGGCTTCGGCCGCGAGCTGGCCCAGGCGGTGGTCACGGCCTTGGCGGGTAGCGCGACGCCCGTGGCGGGGCCGATTCGCGTCCGCCGCGCGACGATCGAGCTGCCTTTGCAGAGCATTCCCTCGCGCGCGGCGCTGGAAGCCCGCGCCGGCGAGCACGGTTGGCGCGGGGATTGGGCGCGAAAGACGCTGGACATGCTCCGGGCGGGCAAGGAGTTGCCCCGCCGCATTCCGGAAACCGTGCAGGTGGTCCGCGTCGGCGAGGCATTCACGCTGGTGGCGCTCAGCGGCGAGGTGTGCGTGGACTACGGCCTGAGGATCAAGCGCGAAGAGGGGCGCGAGCTGTGGGTCGCCGGCTACTCGAACGACCTGCCGGCCTATATCCCCTCGGCGCGGATGATCGCCGAAGGGGGCTACGAGGCGGAGCGCTCGCTGCAATGGTATGGCCTGCCGGCCCCGCTGGAGCCGGCCGTGGAAGGGATGATTTTGGGAAAAGTCCAGGAGCTGCTCCGGGCCAGTCGCGGGGAAAGGCCATAAGCAGCGGCAGAAAAATGATTTTCCGTTTTCCGTAGCCCAGTCGTAGGGTGCGTGCTTGCACGCACGCGCGAGTCGCGATCGTAGCAGCGCGGAAGGGCGGACAACACGTGCGTGCAAGCACGCACCCTACTCGATGAAGCCGCCGGGCGGTAGCCAGCGTGCCAAATTCTCCGGCTGGGTGTTCCCCCAATCTGGCTCGTACTCGCCCCATTGGACATATTTCGCGAAGGTTGAATATGGCCAGAGACGGGGAGCCGCGACCAGACCGTGTTTCACGGGATTGTAGTGGATGTAGTCGAGGTGGTTTTTCCAGTCGGTTTCGTCGCGAAACATGTGCTCCCAGCCGCGCCGCTGCCAGACGGCGTGCTCCTGTCGGCGCCGACGGGAGACGCCCGCCCGTGGCTCGGCGTAGCCGGCCGCCAAGAGCGCTCGAGTGAAGCGGCTTTTCAACAACCTCCAACGCGTTGGGTAGTCGTCGTCGCCAGGAGGCAGCCGCCACAGGCAGTGAAGGTGATCGGGAAGCAGCACCGTCGCGACGATTTCCCAGGGTCGCTCCCCGCGCGTTTGTACGATCGCGCCGCGCAGCTCTCGCCGACCCGCCTTGCTGGTCAAAATCGGCCGTCGGCCGTAGCTGACCACCGTGAAAAAGTAGAGGCCTCCCGGTTGACGCCAGCGTCGATACCAGCTCATCGCTTGGCTTTCTGCAATCGTCGGGTGTGTGCTTGCACAAACGGAAGTCGTAGGGTGCGTGCTTGCACCACTGCTGTGAACATCATGTCGGCCGCTTGGCCGCACGTTTCTGCTTGGCTTCCTTGAGGATACGATGAACCGACACGTGTACCCCCATCCGCGGCACGACGGGATGTGGCCGCCGGCGGTACGACTTCGCTTTGATCCACACGTCTGTCCAGACGTCACGCAACAGGTGCTTCAATCGTTGGCGGACATCGCTGGCGCGCCACGGCCGGTCCACGCGCGCCGCCAACTGCTCGACGTCCCACATCACGGTGCATGCCGTCAGTTCGCGCTCCACGTCGACAAACAGTTTTTCCAGGGAGATCGTTTCTGGATCGCGATCCGCGGCGGCGGCGATCGTGGCCCGCACCGCCTGGATCATGTTGTACAACAGCAGACAGAACGCCAACTGAAACACGGTCGCTTGCGGCGATCCTCCGATGAGGCTCGACAAGCAAAATACTTCCGTGACCTTTTGGAACATCTGCTCGATTCCCCACCGCTGGGCGTAGAGCGTCAGCAACTCCGAGGCCAGGTACTGCTCCGCATCCAGCAGGTCGGTCAACAGGACAATGTCTTCCTCGCCAGAGCGTTTCAAGGTGATGCGCCGCACCAGCCGGCGTCGCTGGGAAGTCGGCTTGCCGATCCAGCCCCAATCCTCCGTGTACGCGCGCCCCGACGAATCCCGGCCATGCCGGGCCGGTCGCGACGGGTCTGGATAAAACGGGACTTTCTTGTTGTAACGCACCAGAAAATGGTCATCGCCTTGGGCGAAATGGGTCGGCTGGATGGTATCGCAGAATTGCCGGTCGGCGATCCACAAGCGCGGCCCGGGGATTCGCTCTCGGACTCGCGGTGCCAGGTGCGAAACGAACTTCACGTCGTTGGCATCGCCGTCCGGATCGGTCCACATGTCCACGGCCTGCCCGGACTGAAAATCCATCGCCACCAAAGCACGCCCTCCCAACACACCGCCGCTGCGGCCACGCAGCAATTTCAGCCGCTTGGCTACGCCCTTGATCGCCTTGCCATCCAAGATCACCACCTGAAACTCCCGCAGCGAGGGGGGGACCGCGCGCAACTTGGTTGCCGGCATCACTTCGCGCAAGCGAGCACTCGCGTCCGCCAAGAAGGCTTCACTGAGCTTCAAGGGCAAACGCCCCAATTTGCCATAGGCCGCGCGCACCGAGACCGGCAGTTCCCCCGAGGCCGCGGCGCGGTCGAAGCTGGCTCGCCCGCTACCGCGATACACCACCAACGCATCGTTGACCAACTGGACCAACGCCCGGAACTCCAGAATCTTCGTGTAGCAGCGCCCACGATGCTCGTGGAAGACCTCCTCCAACCGCTCGTCATCCGCCACGAACCGCCACAACGTCAATACGGCCTCGGCCAACGGCACCCGTTGCCAAGCCTTTGCGTCGATCGCATCCATGCGTCACCTCCTGACCTTGGGGTCAAACGTACTACCGTAAGGCTCCCAAAATAAAGAAGTTGCGTCCAGATCAGATGTTCACAGCAGTGGTGCTTGCACGCACGTACCCGCCACGCTGTTTTCCGCAGCCGGGGCATTCGTGCCCGGGCTGCGGAAAGGAAACGATTGGACGACGGGCTCGCCGGGAGCGACCTCAGGGACCAACCACCACCCGTAAACCGGTGGCGTGGGAACGGTAGGCGGGCGCGTGGTTGTGGCGAGCAGCCGAGCGGCAGTCGGACGAGCTGAAGACCCAGTTGCCACCGCGCAACACACGGTTGGAGTCAGCGGGGGGGCCGCATGGGTCACTCGACGGGGAATGCTTGTAGTAATCGGCACTGAATCTATCGGAACACCACTGATACACATTCGCGCTCATGTCATACAGCCCCCAGGCGTTCGGCTTCTTCTCGCCTACAGGGTGCGTCATCGCACCTGAGTTCTTGATGAACCACGCCACATCAGCCACTCCTGCCTCGCCGTCGCCGCAATACCATCGGGTCGTCGTCCCCGCTCGACACGCATACTCCCACTCCGCTTCGGTCGGCAGACGGTAGACCCGCCGTGCCGCCCGCTCGGCTGGTATTGTTGACAGTTTGCGACAAAACTCTACCGCTTCGTCCCAATCGACCGTTTCCACCGGGTGACGGCTGGTGTCCTTGCCCAGCACCTTCTTGCGGTCATCCAGCCGGTTCTTGCCCTCGGGCTCCGACAGGGGCGGCTTGAAGGCAGCCTCCTCCATTTGCTTATCGGCGAACGCGCTTGGGTTCACTCCCATAACCTTTTCATATTCGCCCTGTGTGACCTGATAAATCGCCAGGTAGAACGGCTTGGTGATTTTCACATGGTGCCGGGGCGATTCACTCGGAACCCTGTCGAAGTACCATTGTTGCTCCTTGTTCTTCGTACCCTGTTCCAACGCCCATTTGACCTCCTCGTCCGTGGAGCCCATCTCGAACTCGCCTGGCGGGATGAGAACCAGCGGCATTCCGAGGGAGTTGGTCTCTTCAACCGCAACGCCCAGATGCTCAGCCCATTGCTTCTGGATTCGTGCCGCCTCGATGGCGAACATCGCGGGCTTGGCAAGGGGAGGGGTTGGGGATTGGGGATTAGGGATTGGAGAAGAGGTTACGCGGACCGCCTCCTCGGCCTTCGCGCTTCCGCCTTCCGCCGCTCCCTCGATCTCCACCACCACCCGAAAACCGAGGTAGGTGGAACGGAAGGCGGGCGCGTACGAGTGGCGATAAGCCGAGCGGCAACACGGCGAGCGGAAGATCCATGAGCCACCGCGCAACACGTGGGAGGAGCCGGCAGTTTGTCCGCTCGGGTCACTCAGCGGAGATTGCTTGTAATAATCGGCGCTGAACCAATCCGAACACCACTGAAAAACATTCCCGTGCATGTCGTAGAGACCCCAGGCGTTCGGACGTTTCTGCCCCACCGGGTGCGTCATCCCGCTGCCAGCGCTCTTGCCGAGCCACGCCACGTCAGCCAATCCTGATTCGTCGTCGCCGCAGTACCAACGGGTCGTCGTTCCGGCTCGACACGCGTATTCCCATTCCGCCTCGGTAGGCAGACGATATACTCGACGTGCCGCTCGCTCCGCAGGCATCGCTGACAGCGTCTGACAGAACTCCACCGCTTCATCCCAGTTCACCGTTTCCACAGGGTTACGGCGGGTGTCCTTACCAACCACCTTCTTGCAGTCATCCAATCGGGGCTTGACCTCCATTTCCGGCAGCGGCGGCTTGAAGGTGGATGCATCTATTTGCTTCTCAGTGAACGCGCTCGGGTTCACGCCCATCACCTTCTCGTATTCCGCTTGGGTGACCGGATACGTCGCCAGGTAGAACGGTTTGCTGATTTTCACATGGTGCCGTGGGCTTTCGGTCGGCACGTGCTCGGGATAGTGTTTATCCACGGCGTACTTCTTGCCCTCCTCCAACGCCCACTGGATTTCGTCTGGTGTCGAGCCCATCTCGAACTCGCCCGGCGGAATGAGGACGAGCCTCATGCCGATGGAGTTGGTTTGTTCGACCGAAACTTCCAAATGCTTCGCCCACGCCTCTTGCTGCTGCTTGGCTTGGGTGGCATCGAAGGGAGCGACGGCGGGCGGGGGGATTGGGGATTGGGGATTAGGGATTGGAGGAGAGGTCACGGGTGCCGCCTTCTCGGCGTTCGCGCTTCCGCCTTCCGCCGCTCCCTCGACCTCAGCCACCACCCGAAAACCGGGGAAGTGGTCGCGGTCGGTAGGGTGGTGGCCGCCGCGACAGGCCGAGCGGCAGAGGGAAGGGTGGTCGAACCACCGCCCGCCGCGCAACACACGGTTGGCGCCGGTGGGCGCTCCTGTGGGGTCCGTCTGCGGTGATTGCTTGTAGTAGTCGGCGCTGAACCAGTCCGAACACCACTGGAACACGTTCCCGCTCATGTCATACAGCCCCCAGGCGTTCGGCTTCTTCTCGCCCACGGGGTGCGTCATCTCGCCTGCGTTCTCGTAGAACCACGCCACCCCCACCACGCCTGCCTCGTCGTCGCCACAGTACCATCGGGTCGTCGTCCCCGCACGGCAGGCGCATTCCCATTCGGCCTCGGTCGGCAGACGATAGACCCGCCGTGCTGCTTGTTCCGCAGGCATTGCGGAAAGTTTGCGACAAAACTCCGTCGCTTCATCCCAATTTACCGTATCCACCGGGTGACGGCTGGTGTCCTTGCCTACCACCTTCTTGCGGTCATCCAGCCGGTACTGGACCTCTGTTTCCGACAGTGGTGGCTTGAACGAAGCCGCCTCCACCTGCTTTTCTGTGAATGCGCTCGGGTCCACGCCCATAACGTTCACGTATTCGCCCTGCGTCACCTGGTACACTCCCAGGTAATACGGCTTTGTGATTTTCACATGGTGCCTGGGTGATTCGGTCGGCACTCGGTTCAAGTACCCCTGCTGCGCCTTTCTCTTCTTGCCGTCTTCCAACGCCCGAGCAACTTCCTCAGGCGTGCTGCCCATCTCGAACTCGCCGGGCGGGATGAGGACGAGGTTCATACCGATGGAGTTGGTCTCCTCCACGGGTACGCCCAGATGCTTCGCCCACGCCTCTTGATGCTGCTTGGCTTGGGCGGCATCGAAGGGGGCGACGGCAAGCGGCGGGGCGTTTCCTCGCGCTGTGCCCCTGTTGCGCACCACAATCAAGGCAGCAAGAACCAGCGCCAGCCCGCCCACCACCCCGACAGCCAGCACCTTGCGGTTTCGCACGGTGCGGACCAATCGCAGCATGAACTGCGTCGTGGGCTCCTCCGAGGACTGACGGGAAAACGTTGCGTCACGGGCGGGGGCAGTTGCTTGCCGGATGGCTGGTTTTGCCACGCCGCCCTCATGCACAACGTCCCTGTTCCGAGAACCGCCGCCGCTCTGCCATGCGGCGGCGGCGCCGTCGGAGCCTGCGCCCCCAAGACCTCCGCAGGTCCCCAAATCGGCAATCACTTCCGCCATCGATTGCTGCCGGTCCTCGGGCTTCTTGGCGACCATCTTCTGATACACGGCATCCAACTGCGGCGGCACGTCGCCGCGGACTTTGCAGAGCGAGGGAACGGCGGCTTGCTGATGCGCCCAGATGACTTTCGCCAGCGACTCGCACTTGAAAAGCACCTCGCCGGTCAAGAGCCGATACAGCGTGCAGCCCAACGAGTAGATGTCGGCTCGGGCGTCGGCATGATGGGTGTCCATCGCCTGCTCGGGCGCCATGTAGTCCAGTGTGCCCATCACCTGACCGCTGGCGGTCAGCCGGTCCTTGTCGTCCTCGTCCGCCAGCCCGGCGACCCGCGCCAAGCCCATGTCGAGGATTTTCACCGTGCCTTCGTTGTCCACCAGCAGATTGGCCGGCTTGATGTCACGATGGACAATCCCCTGCTTGTGGGCGTATTGAAGTCCGCGGGCCGCCTGGAGGATGTAGTCCACCGCCTGAGCGACGGGCAACGGTCCCCGCTGCCTGACAATGGCGGCGAGGTCCTGGCCCTCCACATACTCCATGATCAGGTAATGGACGCCGTCGTGCTCGCAGGCATCGTGGGCTTGCACGATGTTGGGATGGTTGAGCTTGGCGGCGGCTTCCACCTCGCGGTAGAAGCGTTTGACCGCCTCGGGCGATCCGATTTCTCGTCGGGCGATC
>CAZYDC010000191.1:0-8917 GCA_964646065.1 uncultured Planctomycetaceae bacterium
TCGGAGCACTTCGGGCAAAAACGCGTTTACGAACGACTGGGCCGCGCGATCGCAGGCCCCCAGATCCGACACCAGACTGGCCTTCAGTTGCCCCCCCCTGGCCTCCAAAGGCGTGAATTGAATCTTCGCAAAGTAGCAATGCTTCTCCCAGGGCGTCGTCGCCATGTGCAGGCGAATCCGTTCCCACGAAGTCTCCCCGGTCCCGTTCAGGATGAAGGTGTAATATTCGGCAATCTCCTGGCCCTGGGGGGTGGCGTTCTTTCCCGATTTGACGAACCCCGCCCGGACGAAATCCAGGCTGGCGGGCCAACCGCCGCGCACGGAACTGGCGGGGCAGGTGATCTTCCCGCGATCGCCGGAAGGGGTATAACCTCCGGCCACCATGCAGCGATCGGGAACGTGCTCGACCTTCTCCGCGGCGCCCGTATAGTAGATGATGTCCAACTGCCAAAACCGGAACGCTGAATTCAGAGGCCAAGTGGCGTCCTCGTAGATCCGGCTGGAGTACCAGTTGCTGGACCGGATCGCGCGCCGGGGGGCGTCCTCGTACCTTCCCACGCCCAGGGTATCGCGAGTCTCCGGATCCAGCACCACCTCTCCGTCGGCCTTGGTATTGGGATCCTGCCTGTTGGTTCGCCTGTCGATCAGGACATACTTGCCCAGGCGATCCGGCAGATTCGTCCAACGGAAATCCTCGCTGACCACGACGCCCGCGGGCCAGGCCACCGGGGTCTTCATCTGCGACCAGTGCAGGGCGTCCATGGTGAACGTCCAACCCGCCGCCGACAAACCCAGAATCGCGGCCGCCACCACAAACGAATGATCCGAGAGAAGGGCCTTGCAGAACGTCCACGCGGTGACAGATCCAGAGTGCCGGTCTTTTGATGATGATGGAAGGTTCATTGGGCGGCCCCTCCCTGCAAGGCAGGCTTGTCGTCCTCGTCCACCTCGATGAACATGCGCTTGAGCACCCAACTGATCAACCACAGAATCAGGAAGGTGGGTATCAGCATGAGCAGTCCGGTCAACTCATGCATGACCCTGACGCCCCAGTCCCGATGATCGATGTAAAACATGGTTGCCGTGGTGGCCACCCGAAGGATGTTAGTGAAAATGGCCACCGGAATGATGCACAGCACCAGGGTCACGCGCTGCCAGAGCGGGCGGTCTTCCAGGTAGGCCAGCGCCACGCCCAGGGCCAGGTAGGCCATCAGCGAATGAATGCCGCTGCAGGCCTCGGCGACATTCAGGGATTCCGCCCTGTTGTGAACGTTTACGATGTCCAGCGCGCTGCCTGTGGCCGTGATGTCCACGCCGAAGACCCCCAGCATCATCGCCGAGCCCTTGGCGGCCAGGTTCTGAAGCGGGAAGGCGACGCGGCTGTAGAGCATCTTGGGCCAGGGCATCGCGAAGAGCCAGTAAAGGATCGGAATATACACCACTTTTGTCACCTGGAACCCGGCCAGGTACAGCACCAGCCCCAACAGCAGGAAAACCATGCCCACGTGGGACACGAAATACACGCACACCGGGTAGAAGCCCGCCGTGATCATCAGCAGCGAACCGAGGATGATCGGCAAGCCCCAGAACGAAGTTTTTCTCGGTGCCGACAGCAACTCGTGCCTCCGCGAATAAATCAGGTACAGACTGAACAACGGGATCACCAGACCGTGCTGCCAATCCTCCTCGTGGACCCAATTGCGCCACAGGAACGGCCATTGCCAGGAATTCACAATGACAAAGAGCGCGCCCAGCACGGCCAGCTTGATCCAAGCCTCGACCGGCAGGCCGTTCGACGCCCGCGGCGGTTCCGAGACCGACACCAAGTCCGCCAGGCTGCCCTGACCGGGCCGCCGGCCGATATTGTCGCCCATGGTTTGTGTCATGAATTCACGAGGTAAAAAACGGCGGTTACCACCGGCCGAAACGGTTGGTGATAGTATCCGGTTTGTTCGGGTTGGGGTATCCAGCGGCGAAGTTGCGGTCATAGATGAAGCCGAAACCATACGTCAGGCGGAAGGCGTTGCGAATGACCGCCAGGAACGGCGTGGACCAGTTGGTGCCCACGGCGATGACGTCATTGGCCTTGAGGTAAATGTCCGGCTTCTTTCCCAGGAAGATTTCCTCGATGTTGATCGGGATCATCTGTTCCTGCTGGTCGTTCAGTCGGCGGATCAACATGGAGTTCTTGGGCCAGGCGAAGGGCCCGAGGTTTCCGGCGGCGGCGACGGCCATCTTCACGGTCACTTTTCGCCCGGTCAGGCTGTACACGCCCGGACGTTGGATTTCGCCCATGATATAGAACTCGCCCTGCTCCAGCAGGGGGATGGTGATGACGTCATTGTCCTGAATGATGATGTTCATCCGCGAGTCGCCGGCGTTGAGCTTGGCCGTGTCGATGGCGATGATCCGCCCCTCGCCGCCCAACTTCTTCCAGCCGAAGATGTCCTCTCCGGGCTTGCTGGTCGCGCCCGGAAGCCCGCTGGGGCTCACGCGCGACGCGCCCTCGCCGGAGGGCTTGTTGGCCACGTCCGCCGTCTGGTTCACCTGCGTGCTCTTTCCTCCGCTGGACTGCACCCATTTGGTGCTCTTGTGGGTGTCCAGATTGTCAACATCCGAGGGCTTGGCGGCGGGCTTGGAGGCCGGAATCGGCGCCCAGGCCATCTCGGCCAGACGAGGCCCGACCGACGGGGAAACCGTCGCGCTGGGCAGCGCCTTCTTCAAGTCATCCGCGCCGGGGGAACTGCTGGGAGTCCTGGGCTTGGGCTTTTCAACGCCTGGAACCTCCGGCAGCGGCGGCAACTCCGGGCTCTCTTCCGACGACGGCTGGGTGGCCGGCTGCACCGGCTGGGCCGCCTCCTGGCGGAAAACATAAATCCAGGGAATGTTCGTCTGCGCCTGTCCGCCGGCCGCCGCCACCGCGTCCAGCAGGCGCATGTCGCGCTTCACCATGTTATACGCGCCCGGCCTGGCCACCGCGCCCAGAATGGAGAAGGTGTTCTGCCTCTGCAACACCACCGTCACCGACACGGTGGGGTTCTTCAGCACGTCCGGGCTGTACGCCTGGATGATCGCCTCACGCAGTTGCTCCTGACTCAGTCCTTCGGCCTTAATGGGCGCCGGAAGCAGCGGAAGGTCGATATTGCCGCTTTCGGTCACCTGCCGGCGAAGGACGGTCTCCAGACCTTCCTGAAAAAGGTCCAGAACGGAGATATCCACCACGTCCAATGAGCCAACAACGTAATCCTTGGCCGTGAACTTGAGGTCGTCTGCCGTGGGGAAGGTGCTTCCGGCAGGCATGTCCTGATTCTCGTCGGCAGGAGACGCCTGCGAGTAAATCTGGAGCGTCATGTTCGTGGGCGGTGCTTTGACGACCTCGGAAGGATCAAGGAAACCCTGCCCGACGCAACCCACGAAGATCGTTGCGAACACGACCAGAAGGAACGATGTGCAAGCGATGACAAGCGACGGTTTCTTCATGGCGAACCTTTCTGAGCAAAAAGCATTCCCGCACCCACGGCGGGCACAGCGACCAGCACGGGGCCTGCCGGCCCTCTTGGGACCAGCAGACACAAACGAAACTCTTGACCAAACCGGTTTTGCACCACCGGTGACGCGCCTAGTTTGCATAAGCTAAAACACTTAAGAAAGTTATCGGCCAGCGATGTTGGACTCTTTATGAAATCTGCTTGCAGCCTGTCTCCCTCCGGAAGTCGGCCAACTGTATATATGACAGGTATAGTACGGTTTTCCCAATAAAACGTTCTCGCGATTCCGCAAAAAAATGCCGGCCTGTTCCACTGCCACACAGTCTACAAAACGCCATCGTCGGAAGCAAACACACTTATCGGACCCTCCGACCCTGGTTCGTAGTGCCGCCCTGAGGCGGTTCTTCAAATTGCAGATTGCAAATTGCAGATTGCAGATTGAAAGATGAAGAAACGGCGAAGAAACGTTTTATGCAGCCTCTTTGCTTTTCAATCTGCAATATGCAATTTGGAATCCGCAATCCGCCCCGGAACGCCCTTACGGGCGCACTACAAACTTTATCCGCCCTGCCCTTCCACTTCGACGGCGGTCGGTTTGGCAATCAGCCCGTGAAGGACCAGCAGCACGCTTCCGTCGGCCAGGCGGACGGCGTCGCGAATGGCCAGTCCCTCGCAACTGACCGTGGGCATCTGCCGCCAGTCGCCCTCGACGCGGAAGACCGGATCGACCAGTCCGCCCTCGGGAGGCACGATCGTGAAGCGGCAGTGTCCTTGGCTCGCCAGAAGACAATAGCAGCCCTGGGAGGGGTCAAACCCGTCGCGATCCGCCTCGCCCCGCGCGGCGGCCGCTTTGGCCCCCAGCGTGCAGATGAGCTTGCCCGGATGCAGGAAGTTCCGCTGCATCTGTTCCCGCCGCGCATCCGGCCCGACGGTCAGGTAGTCCCACCGCATCACCTCGGGCGGATCGGGCAGATTGATTTCCTGCGTCAGCGACGAGCCCGCCAGGGCCACCGGCTGCGGCCAGTGAATCCGCAGGGCGCCCAGCGGCGAGCCGCCCGAATTGTTCAACTCCAGGTGCGTGACGAATCGCTTGTCGCTGTAGAACGTGTACTCCCATCGGATCCGCCGCACGGCCAGCGAGGCCCACTCTCCCGCGCGCGAGGGGAAGTACCACGTGTTGGCGATGCGGAGGCGAAGCGGGTTGTTCTCGAGGATCTCCACCGAACCCACGCGGCGGACGCCCATCGGGGCCAAACGTTCGGCCGGCCCCGGCAGCGGTTCCTTCGGCGCGGCCAACTGCACCAGCGGCTGATCCGCCCCCAGCCGCCACAGGCCGTCCTCGTTCTGCCGGATCTCCAGCGGTTCGGGCCGGCCTTGAAGCGAGAGCTTGTAGTCCAGGGCGTTCTTCTCCATTTGCAGCCCCGGCGGCAGCGGCGCAATAGGCCGGCGATTGTCCAGCAGCATGATGTCGTCGATATTGAACCGCACCGGCCCGGCCGCGTCGGCGAACTCCAGTTTCAGCGTGCGGACGCCCTTGATGTCGAAATCCGGCAGCTTCGCCAGGCGGCGAATGTCGATCAGCACCGTATTCCATCCCGGCTGAATCAGCGTCGGCAGCGACCGCCAGGAGGATGCGTCGGACGTGACGGTGATTCGCAGGTCGTCGCGCAGGGTTTCGCTGTACAGGGCCAGCGACAGCAGCGTGTACCCGGAAAAATCGTGGATCTGCGGAACCTGGAACACCAACTGCATCCCCGCCGGCAGGAACACCTCCATGGCGCCGGCCCCGGTTCGCGTGACATTGACCACCAGCTTCCGCCAGGCCGGAGTCCGGTCAGGCGTCAAGGCCTGCGCCGGCCGGCCGCCGAAGGTGAACCAGCTCACCTGCTCCGCCGGCTGGGATTCAAAATCCGCCAGCGAGACAAACCGCCGCGTCACCGTTTCCGGATACGCCGCCGCCTGCTGAACCGGCAGCGGCGCCACATACAAGGGCGGAGGTTGCGGCGGCGGCTCGACAGGCTTGGGGCACCCGGCCAGCAGCGGCAGGAGCGCAAGCAACCAATATTTTTTCGCGGGGTTCGAGGTGCCGATCACTACAGTCATTGCCAGTTGTCTTTCATAAGCCTTTTCATCGCGATTGCTTCTTGAGTTTCACGCAAGCTGCCACGATAATATTGGTAATGCGGTTTTCCGCAGGTGGACAGCCCGCAAGGACTGGCGCGATCAGGCCCCGAAAGGGGTCTTTTCGTTTCACCACGCTCCGCCACTCCAACTACCGGAGAAGCCATATTAGTAGGTTCTTTAATGGTTCTGCACAAAAATGGCAGACAGTAACGATACTGCCTATTGCGGCACCAATTCCCACCAGAATCTTATGCCATGATTTTATGCGCCGAAATATTGATCTCTTAGCCAACTGCATGTTCTGCGAATCGTTTGCCTCAGCGTTTCTGACTTTCTGAAGATACCCCAACAGTGTCAAGGCATCGCTCTTGTACATCTGGTCTTGGTCATAATCAGCAACGCGCAACTCGGCATTGATCTTGTTCCAGTCTGGATGGTGCGGGTCGTCGTCGGGATAGCACCGTTTCAACAACACAAAATGGTCCTTCGTTGGTGCGCACGCTTCCCTTTGAATTACTTTCGCCGTTGGAGGCAAGATGGCGTGAAGTTTCCCTAATTCCATCACCTCCCCAAAGTAACCGTCGCCTTGATGACGATACATGTAAATTCGGTGTCCAGGCCGTGGCATTTCGGGTTCAAGTTCCCATTCTCCCCAACTATCTTTTGCCAAGGGGTAGAAATCCCAAACCCACCTTTTGGGCGAACCTTCACTCACGAACCCGCTCCTCTAAAATCGCGATTTCCTCTTTGGTCAAGCCGTACAGTTCGTAAACCATCCGGTCGATTTCAGCGTCGGTTGCCTCGATCTGGCGCTGAATCGCCCCACGCTGTGAGTCGCCCTTAGCCGACGCAAGTTGCTTGTGCATCGCCTGCATCGAGCCCACCAGTTTCGCCATGCGCCCGCTCGCCGCATCGTTTGCTGTTGGGATCGGAAGCCCCGAGAGTGCGGAGATATGGACTTGCGGAAAATCATCCTTCTGGGCAACCATTGAACTGTTCACGTAAAGCCAAGAAAGAAGTTTGGAATTAAGGAGAGCGAGTGCAAACTCAACTTCGCCTGCGTTTGCCTTCGGGACCAAATTCAAAACGTTGTCCGTCGTTATCATCGTCTCTGATGTCAAGGCGGCCTGCAAACGGAACTTTCTGGTCAGGAGGCGGCGCAAGGCGATTCTTTTCCCCGTGAACATCCGGAGGGGCCGAGAAGACGCGATTTCGTCACAGTACCGAATGTACCCCTTTCTCTCTTGTTCAATCCGATAACGGGAGAGTTCGTTGCCTTGCAGTTCGGGGAGATACCCCTTGCTCTTTTTGTCTTTGGAGTGGAGAAATCGCCGGGCAATTTGATCTTCGGAGTGTTTCGCTCTGCTGTATGGTTGAACCCCGCGCTGGATGTCAAACCAATCCCCCAACTTCAAAGAGAATGAGGAAATTTTACGCATGATCGAGGCCGACATTCCGGAGAACACGATTGAAAGACGATTCAAGGGATCCTCTCGAATGCTTTTAACTGGAACCGCCAAACCGATGAAATCGGGAATCGCCGACAATTTCTGTTTCTTCGGAAAACAATGCACCAGGCAGGTCTCACCATGCGAATCTTCGGCGACAACTACTATTGCCGTATCAATATAGGCGTCCTTGAAGACGTCAAAAGGCAGTGCGTATGCCACTACGGGGCACATCGAATTCAGCAAGCAACGACGAGATAAATGGTACTTCTCGCCTGTCAACCATGAGGCTGGAATAATCATGGAAATCCGCCCACCTCGATTCAGGAATCGCGCCCCCTGGAGGAGGAAAAGCTCGAAGGTGTCGCAAGTCTTCGTCTGATTATGATAAGCGGCGCAGAGATAGCTCCTCTCCGCTGCCGTCAGTTCCGCCCCGTAGGGCGGGTTCCCGATTACGCAGTCAAACCCTCCGGCGGATATGGCGGCTGGGAATTCGCGTTTCCAGTCGAAGGCATTGACTCGGGTGAATTCGTAGGTATCGGGGATCAGTCGCCCAGTGAAGTAGTCCGGCCCGATCAGGGAATTGCCGCACTTGATGTTTTCGGAAAGATTCGGCAGCATTCTCTGAATATGGATTAACTCCAACTGCCGGCCGACAGTCTGGGCGGACTCGCCTTCGAGTACTTTGAGCAGCAGCGAGAGCTTGGACACTTCCACGGCCTGGGGGTCGATATCGACACCGAAGACGTGCGTGGTGAGAATCCGTTTCTTCTCCGCGATTGACAACCGCCAGTCTCCCTCGCGAGCCTCATACACGGCATCCGGGAAATTTCTTGGGCCATTGTCGACATACCACTTGAGGCAATGGTCAAGAAGGCACCGATACCCCCCCAAAAGAAATGACCCGCTCCCACAAGCCATGTCCAGGACGCGCAGCGGTTGCACCTTGCCTTTCCCAGCCAATTGGGCGGGGCTTTTGCCTTCAATCTGGCTAGCCACGGTCTGACGGACGATGTAATCGACGATGTAGGCGGGCGTATAGTACACCCCGCCAGCCTTACGAACATCGGGCTTTGGCTCAACCTTGGCTTGATGCCCGGGTGTAAGGCGGATCACCTTGCCCAGGAACCGCTCGTAGACCGTGCCGAGGATTTCGACAGGCAGGACCTTGAATACGTAGGGCGAACCGTGGTCGTAATACAGGCTTTGCAGGATCGGCTTGAGGACCTTGTCATCGACGGACAGGCGCGGGGTGATACTATCGGGGGGTTCCGAAAAGGCCGCTTCTTTCTGGAAATGGAACAGCCCCGAGTTGTACTTGTCGTCGGCCTTACGGCAGAGCAACATGAACCTTTCATAAATACCCGGCCGTTCGCACATCGTCGATAGTTGGTCGAAGGGTTCAAGCCCCCGGTCCTCGGCCATGCGAAGGAAAACGATCCGGTCAATGGTCAGTTGAACGGCCCGGTTCAATTCGTCGTCGGAAAGCGCGTGATTGCGCAGGGCGATATTGCGGGCGAATTGGTCTCGCCACTTTTCGATTTCCTCCAGAAACTCCACATCCACTTCGGAGGTTCCGCGTTTACGTTTGGAAGCGGCGTACTGGTCGAAGGCCCCAGACCATACCGCTTCGCGCGAAAAGATATCCCAAAGTTCGCGCCAGCGATCTGCGTACTCTTCAAAACGGAAGTATTGGATTCGGGCACGGCTTGCCTTGTCACTTTGGCGCGGCCGAAAAGTGCAATCGTAGACTCCCAATTCTTCGAAGTCGGTCAGGATGGAAACGGCCACCTTGGCGCTCCAGCCGTACCGGCGAAGCTGATATGACCAACGGGGATCAGTTTTTATCGTGGCGTC
>CAZYDC010000192.1:0-8909 GCA_964646065.1 uncultured Planctomycetaceae bacterium
GCGTGAGGTCGCGCTTGCAGCGGGGGCACACATCGGCGTCCTCGCTGACCGTGTTCTTGCAATGCGGGCAGCGGCGAGGCGTGGATTCATCGGCAGCTTCCTGTTCGTCCGGGCCCTGGTCTTTCTCATCCTGTTCTTCTTCTGCCATGACGTTCTCCTGTATTCTTATCGTAGCACGGGCATCCTGCCCGTGAGTCTTACGGCCGTCTCGGCCGTGTCCTCATTGTGTTTTTGTGTCTTGCCAGTCTGGTCACGGGCAAGATGCCCGTGATACTCATGGGCGAGACGCCCATGCTACGCCAGCATAACTACCGCAATTACCGCCAGGCCTTCGCCGGCGCCGATCCAGCCCATGCCTTCGTTGGTCTTTGCCTTGACCGAAACGGCGCCGGTCTCCACATTGAGCAGTTGGGCGATTCGCAACTGCATGGCGGCCTTGTGCGGCGTAAGTTTGGGCATTTCTGAAATGACCGTGACGTCGCAATTGGCCACCCGCAGGCCGCGGCCTGCAAGCAGGACCATCACGCGCTCCAAGAGCTTGGCGCTGTCGGCGTTCTTCCAGTGCTGGTCCTGGTCGCTAAAGTGCTGGCCGATGTCGCCCAGGGCGGCGGCGCCGAGCAGGGCGTCCATCACGGCGTGAAGCACGGCATCGGCGTCGCTGTGACCGGCTAAGCCCAGATCGTGCGGAATCTTCACGCCGCCCAGCAACAGCGGCCGACCGGGCGCAAAGCGATGTGAATCGTAACCTAAGCCTACGCGAGACATAGCTCAAAGGATAGTCGAGGCCAAGCTTATCCGCAAGGGGCGGCCAGAGAAAGTAACCAGTAATCGGTAAACCGGTAATCGGTAAACGGCAGGACAAGACACGATGGTCTGACGCTTAAATGCCGCTGCCTATTGGCCGTTGGAATCCGGGAATCAAAGAGTAATACTGCCTATTTGATGTAAATTACGCAGATTATCTTTTTTCTTCAAGTTTTCAATTGGGCTTGTCCGATCTTATCTGTGTTGCCAAAATTGCCTAACTTACCAATTGAAGAAAATCAGATGCTGGCCGGGATGGCTGGCGGAAACAAGTGGTGCCGGCGAGGCAAGGATTGCCCAGTCGTCTCCGGAAAAAGGAACCGCAAATGCATATTTCAGAGCTTTTTATGCAGTATCTCGAACATCTGTTCGCGGGCAAACGATGCGAGGCTCGTGAACTGGTTTTCGCCGCCCATGATCGGGGCATCGGGGCCGACAAACTCCTGAAACAGGTGATCTGGCCGGCGATGGTGCAGGTGGAAAAGCTCTACCGGGAAAACCATATCAGCCGGATTATGGAGCACATGGCCACGCGGATCAACCGCATGTTGGCCGACCAGCTCCAAGCGTTTCTTAATAGGACGCCCAAGACCGGCCAGCGGCTGCTGATGACTTGCGGCGACGGCGAGGTGGAGGAACTGGGCGCCCAGATCACGGCGGACCTGTTTGAGGCGGCCGGCTGGAGCGTGTGGTTCCTGGGCAGCGGGGTGCCCAACGACGAAATCTTCGCGGTCCTGGGCAAGATCAAGCCCGACGTGCTGTGCATCTACGGCACGCAGCCTTGCGGCATACCCAACGTCAAGAAACTCATCGGCATGATCCGGGATATCGGCGTGTGCAGCGACATGCAGATTCTCGTCACGGGCGGCGTGTTCAACCGGGCCGACGGTTTGTGCGACGAGATCAAGGCCGACCTGTTCGCCCCGTCCGCCGTCGATGCGATCCGGGCGGTCGAAGAACATCCCGTTCGGGTCCCGCGCCCGGACGTTCCTGAACCGGGCCGCCGCCGCAAACGCCGCAACACCGCCAATCTGCCCCCCATGCGACGCAATCGCGAAACCGTGGAGGCCTGAGAAGAAGTTTACCGCAGAGACGCAGAGAACGCAGAGAAGAAAAGTTGATTCATTCTTTGAACACAACCTTCTTTGCGTTCTTTGCGTTCTCAGCGGTTAGTCTTTGGGGGGGGGGCGGGCTTGAGATGATCGCGGCAGGCGCCGACTTTCAATCCAGTTCGACGATGCCTCTGCGAAGGACGAACTTGACCAGCGAGGTCTGGTCGTGGATTCCCAGTTTTCGCATCAGGTGCGAGCGATGGGTATCGACGGTCTTGACCGAAAGCTTCAGCACCTGGGCGATTTGGCGGTTGGTCTTGGACTCGGCGATCAATTGAAGGACCTGCCGCTCTCGGGTGGTCAGGCGTTCGTACAAGTCGCCTTGGCCGTCGGTGTTGAAATTGAGTGTTGCCCCGATGATCCCGGCTCCCAGGAACTTCTCGCCTCGCGCCACCGAGAGAATGGCTTCGGTCAGTTGGGCGGGGGCCGCGTCCTTGATCAGGTAACCGCGGGCACCGTTCTGCATGGCCTTGGCGATGAACTGCTCGCTGTCATGCATGGTCAGGATCAGCACGGCCACTTCGCGGAATTTCTTGGACAATTCCCGGCAGATGTCCAGACCGTTCGAGCCAGGCATGGAGATGTCCAGCACCACCACGTCCGGCTGCAACTTCTCGACTTGTTTCACTACCTGCAGTCCGTCCCCACACTGTCCGATGACCTGCACCTGGGAGTCTCTGCCGATCAATGCGGCCAAGCCTTCCCGGACCATTGTGTGATCGTCTGCCAATAATACTTTTACCGGTTGCACGTTCATGGGCACTCCGATACAAGCTATTAGAATTATGCGGGTGAACTACAACATTCTAGACCAACCAAAGCAAGGAGAAAGCCGGCCTTTTCCGGATGGAAGCTCTTGAGAACGTTGAAATTGCGAAACATTCTCGATATGTAAGTCGTTATTATAGTGTGGATTCGGCGTGGTGGTAATGCTAAATATCGATCTTGAAAAATATCCCTAATCTCACGAAGATATTTGTTTCAGTCGCGTATTAGTCAAGGATATCAAAGAGATAAGGAGAGTCTGCATTGGATGCGATGATCTTCGATTTTGACGGTGTCATTGTGGACAGCGAGCCGACTCACTTCGCGGCCTTCGCCCGCGTGCTGGCGGAACGGGGAATTCAGCTCAGCCGGCAGGAATATTATCAGAAATATCTCGGCTACGATGACCACGATTGTTTCTTGACTGTTGCCCGGGACCACGGCAAGACCGTGGACGAGGCGGCCATCGCCGAGATGACCGCAGTCAAGACGCGGCTGATCCAGGAGGCGATGCGTGGCTCGATTCAGCCGCAGCCGGGCGCCGTGGAGCTGGTCCGCGCCGCCGAGTTGGACGCCATTCCGCTGGCGATCTGCTCCGGCGCGCTGCGAGAGGAAATCGAACTGGCCTGCGGGAACCTGGGCTTGTGGGAATGTTTCATGACGGTGGTTTCGGCCGAGGATGTGGATCGCGGCAAGCCCGACCCTCAGGGCTTTCGCCTGGCGCTGGAGCAACTGTGCCGCCTTTCGGGCCGGATATTGATGGCCCCAAGAACGGTCGTCGTGGAGGATTCGCCCGCGGGCATTGCCGCCGCAAAGCACCTGGGCATGAAGGTGCTGGCCGTCACGACCTCCCGCGACCGAACCGACCTGCACCAAGCCGACGTGATCGTCGATTCATTGGCGGACGTGACGATTGCGCAATTGGAATCTCTGATGTAGCATGGGCATCTTGCCCATGAGTCCAACGGGCATCTTGCCCGTTGTCTTTTTTTGTTCTGTTTCTTTGTGTTCACGGAAACGACAAAATCAACGGCAAAGACATGGGCAAGATGCCCATGCTATAGTTTCGCGTACAGCGCCTCGATCTGTTCGACCATTCGCCGGTGATCGAAAAGGGTCAGGCATTTTTCCCTTCCCGCCTGGCCCAGTGCTTGGCGGAGATCCTCGGAGGCCGCCAGCAATTCGATGGCCGCCCGCAAATCGGGCACGTTGCGAGGGTCCAGCAGCACTCCGGTGTTGTGGTCGACGACCTCGCAGGCGCCGTCCACGTCGAAACTGACGACCGGCTTCCCGGCCAGCATCGCCTGCGGCAGCGTGCGGGCCAGGCCCTCGCGAAGCGAGCAATGCGCAACGATATCGCTGGCCTGCATCGCCGCGGGAATCTGCTCCGGCCCGATCAGCCCGGTCAGGTGGAACCGCGGCGAGAGCCCTTTGCGGCGAATCTGCTCCTCGATTTGCGCGCGCAAATGTCCGTCGCCCACGAAACAGAAATGAATTCGCTCTTCCAGGCCGGCGGCCGCCTCGATCAGATATTCGTGGCCTTTGAGTTCGGCCAGTCGCGAAACCTGCGTCACCAGCAAGGCGTCCGGCGGCAGGTTCAGCGACGCGCGGAACTTCGCCGCATCGGCCGCCGGCTCAGTGTAAAGGTCCGTTTCCATTCCGCTGTAGATCGTGACGTACTGTTCCGGCCGCCCGACGCCCGCCGCCAGCGCCTGCCGCGTCATCGCGTTGGCCACCGAAATAATCGCATCGGTGTGCCGCGAGGCACGCTTTTCCAGCCTCACGTAGAGCAGGTTCATCCATCGCGCTTGGTACGGGTGAAACGGCAGGCCGTGAACGGTATGGACGATCTTCATGCCTCCGACCTTCGCGGCGGCCCGGCGAGCCAGGATGCCGGCCTTGGAGGAATGCGAGTGCATCACGTCGGGCTTCAGTTCCCGCAACAGGGCGATCAAGTCGCGGTAGGCCCGCAGGTCGCGCAGGGGGTGAATCTCGCGTCGCATCGCGTCCAGCACGACCAGGCGGTATCCGCCGCGCCGCGCCCGAGTCATCAGTTCGCCCTCGGGTCCGATGGCGGGACCGGTCACCAGGGTCACGTCATGCCCGCGCGCGTGAAGCCCCTCGCAGGTCAGGAGCGTGTTCTCCTGCGCCCCACCCAGTATCAACCGCGTGATGACGTGGACGATCTTCATTCCAGGCGGTATTTAACCATGCTAGGGAGCGTGCGGACAACACAAACAATGTAATCGGCAATCAGTAACCGGTAATCAGTAACAACAAAGAATAGCGTCTCCTTCTCTTGCTGGTTACGGATTACTGATTACCGGTTACTGTCTCTACGCGGAAAGCACCTTCGGGGTTTCGCGCCCGGGCAGAATGAGTTTATCGGAGTTCCAGCGGCACCATCGCAGGGCCACTTCCGTCAGGACCGGGTCGAACTGGCTGCCTTCGCATCGGGCCAGTTCTCCCAAGGCCTTCTCCACCGGGTAGGCGGTCTTGTAGGTTCGCTCCATCAGCATGGCGTCCAGGCAGTCAGCCACCTGGATGATCCGCGCGGGCAGGGGAGTCTGGTCGCCGGCCAGGCCGTCGGGATATCCTTTGCCGTCCCACCGCTCGTGGTGGTGGCGGACCAGGCCGGCCTCGGTGCGGAAGAGCGTGATCTTGGAAAGGATGTCGGCCCCCAGGGCCGGGTGGCGTTGAATCTGCTCAAATTCGCTCTGGCTGAGCCTGCCCGCTTTCACCAGGATGTGATCGGGCACGCCGATCTTTCCGACGTCGTGCAGCATCGCCGCCGTCCGGAGCGATTCGATCTGGGAGGCGCTGAACCCCATCGCCCCGGCAAACTGGACGGCGTAATGAGCGACGTGTTCGCTGTGCCGGCGGGTGTAGGGATCCTTGGCCTCCACGGCCTTGACCAGCGCCCGCACGGATTCCAAGGCCGCCTGGCGGACCTGCCCCGAATCGCACAGGGCCCGCGCGGCCCGGGCGGGAAGGCGAGGTGAAGGACTGTCCAAGGCGCCCTGAACCGCCTCGACCATCTGCGATATTTCCAACGGCGAAGTCAGCACGTCAAAGGCCTGCTGGGCGATAGCCTCTTCCACCTGCCAACTGGCGGGGGCCCTCAGGAGCAGGATCACCTTGGTCCGCGGGCTCCGCCGCCGGACTTGCCCGGGCAGGTCCAGGCGGATATCCTCGGGGCGGACGGTGGCCAGCAGCAGGTCGACCTCCCGTCGTGGGAGCACTTCCAGGGCCGCCTGTGGGGTGGAAACGGACGTGGAGAGAATCCCCGCTTCCTTCATGGCGGTCTTGATTTGCGAGGCCGCCTCAGGATCGTCTTGGACGATGATTACGAACGCCGACTTCGTCTTCACGGACAACCTCCGGAATCGCACCGGCCCGACCGTTGATTTTATCGGTCGATAAGCAAGGGTTCTTAAATAACCCAAAAATCTATTTGACCGCTCCGGGAAGGGTTCGTCTCTTGGAAAGCTAAAATCGTTCTTGAAGTTTGTGGGGCTCATGCTAATATAATGGTTTGCATTAAAGATCCCTACGCACGAGGTAGAGCATGAAAGACAAGATTCATCCGGCTTACAAGGAAGTCAAAGTGGTGTGCGCCTGCGGGAACACGTATCAGAC
Organism: uncultured Planctomycetaceae bacterium; assembly: GCA_964646065.1. Lineage (GTDB taxonomy): Bacteria > Planctomycetota > Phycisphaerae > SM23-33 > SM23-33 > CAZYDC01. The sequence continues at coordinate 6,321 of CAZYDC010000192.1, forward strand.
GCGTTCGACGCTGGGCAAGGAAATCCACGTGGACATCTGCTCCAACTGCCATCCGTTCTATACCGGCAGGCAGAAGTTCGTGGACGCTGCCGGGCGCGTGGAGAAATTCCAGCGCAAGTTCGGCGGCGAATACTTCAAGAAGCCCGCTCCGGCAAAGAAAAAGTAGCGACCCTACAACTCAACACGCCGACTGTCCGCGCAACGAACGTCGGCGTTCTTGTTTGCCATTGTTTGTTGGCTGTTGTTTGTGGACCGTTGTTATGTGGCGCCGCCGCCCCGAGCGGCGCCTTGCCGTGTTTGCTTCCTGGGAGCCAAGACCCAACCCATGGCCATACCCGATAACCTGATCTCGAAGCTCGACGAACTGGAGCGCCGTTACGCGCAGGTGGCCGAGCAGATGAACCAGCCCGGCGGCGGGCGGATCGTCGCTCTGGCCAAGGAGCACTCGCGCCTGGCCAAAATCGTCGAGCCGTACCGGCAGTACCGGGCGGTGGCGGCCAATCGCGACGAGCACCAGGCGATTCTGGACGACCCCAAAGGCGACGCGGACCTCAAGAGCCTCGCATCGGCCGAGATCGATTCGCTCCGCAACCGGGCCCAGGAAATGCTCGACGCGATCAAGGGAATGCTGGTCATGTCCGAGGACCAGGAAATCGACTCGGTCATGCTGGAAATCCGCGCGGGCACCGGCGGGGAGGAGGCGGCCTTGTTCGCCTCCGACCTGATGGACATGTATCGCCGCTACTCCGAAGGCAAGGGTTGGAAGTTCGAGATTCTTTCGGCCAGCCCGACGGACATGGGTGGCTTCCGCGAAATCGTGATTAACGTGAAGGGCGAAGGCGCCTACGCCCGCCTGGGGTACGAGGGCGGAGGCCATCGCGTGCAGCGCGTGCCCAAGACCGAGGCGCAGGGCCGCATACACACCTCGGCCGCCACCGTGGCCGTGCTGCCCGAACCCGAGAACGTCGAAGTCGCCATCAACTGGGAGAAGGACGTCCTGGAGCACACCAGCCGCGCCGGCGGGCCCGGCGGCCAGAACGTCAACAAGGTCGAGTCGGCCATCAAGCTGGAGCACATTCCCACAGGCATCACGGTTTCGATGCGCGACGAAAAGAGCCAGCACAAGAACCGCGCCAAGGCGCGGCGAATCCTGGCCATGCGCGTGATGGACCACTTCAAGCAGGCCCAGGTTTCCGCCGAGGCGGCGGCCCGCAAGACGATGATCGGCTCGGGCGACCGCAGCCAGCGAGTCCGCACGTACAACTTTCCGCAGAACCGTTGCACCGACCACCGCCTCAAAGGCGAAGGCCAGGAAGGCGCGAACTTCAACCTCGACCGCATCATCGGCGGGGACTTGGACGAACTGGTGGACGAACTGACCGCCCGCGACATGGCGCAGCGGCTGGCGAACCTGCAAGTGTGATGACCAAGATATCCGGGCAAGAAATCTGGTGGCACCCCCAAGTCTTCTTGGGGGTGTCTAAGTTGCACCCATGACCCCAGACACCCCCAAGCGGACTTGAGGGTGCCACTCAGAAATCAGTCCAGGATTTCGAGCAGCCGCTCCGCCAGGCGGATGTGCCGCTGCTTGTCGTGGCGGAGGGTTTCGATCTGCTGCTTGGCGGCGGGGTCGGCGACTTTGGACGCCAGTTGGGCGTAGGCCTCCTCGGCCTGTCTTTCCTTGGCCAGCAGGGCCTGCACCTGTTCACGCAACTCGGCTTGCTCAAGCATAACCGTTCCCTTCCGGGGTGGCGCCGTCAAGTGTGTCCGCACCCGTATGGGCGCTTGTGGGGGTCAGGTGATTGCTCGCGGAACGACTGCTTCCTACGGGTATCGGATCGCTGGGATTGTCCCTGACCCACTGCCCGACCACCGTGCAGTGGGCGGCGGTGTCTTGGCGCAGGGCCTGGAGAATGGTGTAGATCTCGGATCTCTGCTCGGCGTCGAAACAGTCCATGTGATCGACGGCCTTGGCGGCGATGGAGAGCGTCAGGGCGAGCTGCTGTTCGATGTTCACAACGTTGGATACATCGGAGTGATAATTTCCTAATGTGCCTGACATAGAAATTCCCTTCGATATGCCGCGTTTCGACGAACCAGACCAACCGATAAATTATCACGCGCCTTTGGGGAAAAAGCAAGAAAAACTGAGAAAAGAAAGCGTCGCGCCATGTCTTGGCTTCATCGATATAAAAAGGGCAGCATGGCGTCAAACATCGCCGCCATGCTGCCCTTAGAATGCCCGAGACAGGAGTCGAACCTGCAAGGCCAATGGCCACCAGCACCTCAAGCTGGCGCGTCTGCCAATTCCGCCACCCGGGCAACTCTTACAGCTTAAGCTTAGAGTAAATCGCGAAGCTTGTCAAGCGCGATGAACGGTTCCGGCCAGCCGTTCCAGCACGAAATCCAGCGACTGGCGGATGTGCTCGTCCCAGTACTCCCACGTGTGTTCGCCGGGGTATTCCTCATAGACATGCTCGACGCCCAGCTTGGCCAGGTGGGCGTGGAACGCGCGATTCTCGTCAAGCAGGAAATCTTCGGTGCCGCAGTCGATGCGCAGGGCGGGCATCGGCGGAGCATTCTTGATTT
>CAZYDC010000193.1:0-6916 GCA_964646065.1 uncultured Planctomycetaceae bacterium
TTCCAGTGAGCCGCCAGCTCGTTCTAATGAGCCGCCTGCCCGTTCCAGTGGCTTCACGGCAGGTTCCAATGCGTTCCGAATTCACCCAAAAGGCCGGTCTGGATGCCCTGGATAGGGGTCGAACGTGGACAAATACCCTGTGTTTGACGCGTCCGATGTGGCTTTTCGAGCGGTCCGACAGTATGGTTACAGTCGAATCGCCCGGCGGTTTGGCCGGGCGGAAATCGGCCGGGCGTCTGGGAGTGACAACGAATTGCCCAGTGCCGATGAAATGTCAGCGTTTTCGCCAAAGGACAAATCTGAGAAGCCGCTCGGAGATGAGAATCATGCAACTTGAATTCAAGCCGGATTTCGACCAGGTGCGCCAACGCTGGGATTCCCTGTGGAAGGGCGTCAACACCAGGCCGCTTGCGCTGATGGTCCTGCCAAAGGCCGGCGTGAAGGCGGCGGAGCCTCCGCGTTACATGGCCTGGTTTGACGGCCCGTTCGAGCCCGTCATCGATCAACTGCTTGCCTGGGCCCAGACGCACGAGTTTCTGGGCGAGTCCATTCCGTTTTTCTGTCTGCACTTCGGGGCGGACACGATGGCGGGGTATCTCGGCGGCGACCTGAAGCTCGCCGACGACGAGGGCAACAGCGGCAGTTGGGCCGTGCCTTTTATCGAAGACCTGGACCGAACGGAGATACGGTTTCGCAAGGATGGGTACTGGTGGAAAAGGACGGTGGAGTTCGGCCAGGCCCTCCGGCAGCGGTGCGACGGAAAGCTGCTCATTGCCGGCCCGCCGCTGGCGGCCAATCTGGATGTGCTGGCCGCGATGCGCGGGAGTCAGAACCTCCTCATGGACCTCGTCATGTGCCCTGACGCGGTGAAACGAGCGCTCGACGCCATCTGCCGCGCCCATACCGAGATTATCCAGGCGCTGGCTGAGCTTTTGGACTGGGACAGCCTGGGCAGCATGAACAACGAAGGGGCGTACGTTTCCGGAAGGCAAAGCCGGCCCCAGTGCGACTTTTCCTGCATGATCAGCGAGGAGATGTTCCGCGAATTTGCGATTCCCTGCCTGCAAAGTGAGGGCAATGACGCCGACGCGTTCGTCTATCATTTGGATGGCCCCGGCGCGATCCGCCACGTGCCCGCCCTGTGCGAACTCGATGCGTTGGACCTGGTCTGCTATGTGCCGGGTCAGCCCGGGCAACCGGGTCGCGAGCGTGAGACGAACTTGGGCGAGAATATTGATGAATTGGGAAAAGGGCAAATGTGTCTTTTCCACCCCAACCGCGAGAAGATAACATTCGGCTGGAAGCCGGACGATATCCTGCGTGCGAGGCAGGCGTTCAAATCCAGGAAACTGGTCTTCCAGGCCGACGTGTCGTCAAAGGCCCAGGCCGAGGATTTGCTGGGCGAACTCGATCGTTTATAAGGAGCAACCATGGTGCATCTGAATCCGACCGAATGCCGCGTTTTGGGAGTGTTGGTGGAGAAGGCGCATACTTCTTCGGGTTATCCCATGTCGCTCAACGGGCTCACCGACGGCTGCAATCAAAAGTCCAACCGTCACCCCGTGGTGAACTTTGACGAGGACCGGGTCATGCAGGCCCTGGACAGCTTGCGGACCAAAGACTTGGTTATGTTCGCCGACTCCCTGGGCAGCCGCGTGACCAAGTTCCGCCACAACACGCGCGAGGTTTTGGAGGTGGACGACAACGAGCTGGTGGTCCTGGTGGAGTTGCTGCTTCGCGGTCCGCAGACGGCGGCAGAGCTGCGGACCCGGGCCTCCCGAATGCGGCCGCTGGAATCGCAGGAAGTGGTCCGCGACGCACTGCAAAAGCTGATGGACCGCCCCGAGCCGATGGTGCAGCGGATCCCCGGCGGGCGGGCGGAACGGTTCGCCCAGCTTCTTTGCCCGAACCTGCATCCGCTGGACGAGCCCGAAGCGGCGCCGGTCTCATCGTCCGGCGCGGCGGAACTTCCCCATGCGGGCGCGTCGGACCGCATGGCCAGGCTGGAGTCCGAAGTTGCCGAGTTGCGACAGATCGTGGAACGGCTGGCCAATGAACTGGGCGTGACGGACATTTTCAAACCGCGATCGTAGTCGCTCGTAGTGGCCCCGTAAGGGGCTTCTTGAAGAATCGCCTCGCGATCAAGAATCGCCTTACGGCGACACTACCAACCAGGCCGTTTTCCCTGTAGTATGTGTCGATGGAATGGACCGGACTTTTGGTGTTGGGTTTCGCCGTCGGCGTGTACGGCACGTTGATCGGCGCGGGCGGGGGTTTTTTATTGGTGCCGATTCTGCTGATGGCCTATCCGGGCAAGGCGCCCACAACGATTACGGCGATCTCGATGGCGATGGTCCTGGCCAACGCCGTCTCGGGCGCGGTCGCATACGCCCGCATGGGACGGATCCACTATCGGGCGGGCATCATGTTCGCCCTGGCCACCGTGCCAGGGGCGATCATCGGCGCCAAGGTTGTCGATTTCATCGATCCCAGGACATTTGCCATCATCATGGCGTTGTTCCTGCTGGCCATTGCGGCCTTCCTGATCCTTCGGCCCCGAGAGGAGTCGAAACTCCTGGTGCAGGGCAACGGCGGGGGCGACGCCCTGTTGCCGGGCGTCAAGCCGCCGCCGCCGGACTTCCCGTTCAACGCGAGGCTGGGCGTGCTGCTGAGCCTGGCGGTGGGGTTCATCGCCAGCATGTTGGGGGTCGGCGGGGGGATCATGCACGTCCCGGCCCTCGTTTCGCTGCTGCGTTTCCCGGTGCATGTGGCGACGGCAACGTCACATTTCGTTTTGGTTTTTACGGCATTGGCGGCGGTGCTGACGCACGCATTCGACCTCAAACTCGGGACCCAGGACCTGATCCAATTCGTGGCCCCGCTGGCTATCGGCGTGATCCCCGGGGCGCAACTGGGCGCGATGCTGGCAAAGAAAGTCAAAGGCCCCTGGATTCTCCGCGCGCTGGGAATCGCCCTGGTCCTGGTCGCCGCCAGGCTGCTGATGACCAAAGCGTAATGTCTCAAGGGCATTGCGGAGGCCATCCCTGGCCGCCGCGTCCGGAGGTGGCAGCCAGGGATGGCCGCCACCCATCAAGGGTGAACCACGCGACCCAAGCGTAATGACTTGCTTCCGGGGGCCGCGATTCCATAGAATCAGGCTTAGAGGATTCGACCCAAAGGCGAGCACATGCAGGAATTCAATAACGCGGCAGGAGCGGGTTTGACCGAGCGGGCTTCCCCCGCGACCATCGAGCGGCAGGCGAAGTTGATCCTGCACACGGGCCTGCTGGAAACATTCTACGACGCCATGACGGAGTTTGTGCTGATCCTCAATCCTCAGCGGCAGGTGGTTTTCTGCAACAAGCAGTGGGCGCAGTTGATGGGCGTGAAGGACCGCCGGTCCTTGTATGGCCGGCGTGTCGGCGAGGCGATCGGCTGCTCAAACTCTCACTCGTCCGACGGGTGCGGCAACGGCGACGGGTGCGCCTTCTGCGGAGCCTTGCAGGCGACCCTGACCGCGCAGCAGCAGGACCGCCCCGACGTGCGGGAAGCGCAATTCCTTCGCGGACACCCGCCCGAGGCGATGGACATCCTGGTGCGCACCACGCCCTTGGCCCTGGACAGCGAGCAGTTCACCATCGTCGCGCTGACCGACATCAGCCACCTCAAGCGCCGCCGGGCCCTGGAGCGGATTTTCTTCCACGACCTGCTGAACACCGTGGCCAGCATGAGGCTGATCTCGGACCTGCTGGTTCACACCAAACCCGACAAGCTGAAGGACATGGCCGGCAGGGTCGGTCACGGCGTGCGGCGGCTGACGGAAGAGATCGCATCTCAGCGCGACCTGATGGCTGCCGAGGGAAACGAACTGGCGATTCGCCCGCTGGAGGTGCGGTCGCTGGAGCTACTGAAAGAGGTCGTGGAGGACTACCAGGAACTCGCCGCCCCACGCCGCTGCCGCCTGGTCGTGGACGCCGCCGCCCAGGACATTCTGTTTACCGTCGATATCACCATCCTCTCGCGTGTCGTGGGCAACATGCTCAAGAACGCCATCGAGGCCTCCGACGACGGCGAGGTGATAACGGCCGGCTGCAAGGGCGGCGATTCGACCGTCACGTTTTGGGTTCACAACCGGGCCTTCATCCCGCCTGACGTTCAACTGCAATTATTCAAACGATCCTTCTCGACCAAGGGCCTGGGCCGCGGGCTGGGCACGTACAGCATGCTCCTGTTGACGGAAAAATACCTCAAGGGGCATGTGTCGTTCACTTCCACACAGGACCAGGGAACCACGTTCACGGTGGCCCTGCCGCTGGCGCCCTCGCGAGCTTGACATACTCCGCGCACGGTCCTAAAACAGTCGTAGTGGACGATCCCAAAATTCAGCGAAAGGAAGACCAGGTATGAAACGCTCAATGGTTCTGGCGGCGTTGTTGGCGGGTGTGTTGTTGTTCGGGCAAGGTTGCGTGGGCCGGCTGGTCAGCGAGGGCATGGAGAAGGGGCTGGGGCCCACCGGCATCGTCCTGCCCACGGGGCCCAGGTGGTCCGAAGGCGATTCGCAGTACCTGGCCTTGTACAGGAATTTCGAGGTCGCGCCCCTGCGATGCGAATTTGCCGACACCCCCGTTGCGTTCACGGAATACTTCCCCGGCAAACTGCGGGACCAGATGCTCAGCAAGGGCCTGCCGATGGGCCAACCCGGAAAAACACTCGTGATCGACGTCGACATTCTCGCTTACCAGCCGGTGTCCTCCTACCACAAGGCCCTGGGGCCGGTCGAAGAGGTCGTGGCCCGCGTGACACTCAAGGATAAGGCCGGCGGACAGGTCGTCGGTTCGGCGATCTGCATCGGGCGGACCTATCAGTCGGTGGGCCTGGGACCCAAATGGAAGGCCTGGGGCCTGGCCCGCGCGATCGTCGACAAGTGGATCGACGAATACTACCCGAAGGAAACCCGCCACGAACGGGAAGAGCAGGCGGCGCCGAGCGAGGAGTAATCTCCGCGTTCGCAGGGTCTGATTACCTGACTGTTTCCGCACAAAACGCCCTACGGCGCCGACAGGCAAGCCGACGTGAGATCCAGCTTGCTTGTCGGCGTCGTTGGTTTACCGCAAGATGTTTTGACGCTGGCTGCGATTCGCAATCCCGCGCACGGTTGCAATGTTGATTTCGTCCAGGTTCCTGCCCTCGGCGTCCAGACCCTTGGGAGTTTCGAGGATGAAAGGCGTGCGGGCGAATCGCTCGTCGAGGACGAAATTCGCCAGGCCGCACGGGCCGATCTTGCCTTGACCGATATGCTCGTGGCGATCCACGCGGCTGCCCAGGTCACGCTTGGAATCGTTGATGTGGATCACGCCCAGGCGGTCCATGCCGACGATCGCGTCAAACTGCTCCATCGTGCGGCGGTAGGCCTCCGGCGTGCGGATGTCATATCCGGCGGCGAAGACGTGGCAGGTGTCCAGGCAGACGCCGAACCGCTCCGCCGGGCGCAGCCTCGCGAGCATGTCCGCGAGCTGTTCAAAGTTCCAGCCGAGGTTCCCGCCTTGCCCTGCCGTCGTCTCCAGCAGCACCTTCACCTGCTCGTGCGGGCAGCCCGCGACGATCTCGTTAAGCCTGTCCGTCAACAACGCGATGCCTGCCGCCGCGTCCGCGTGGCTGCCCGGATGCATTACCAGGAACTCTATGCCCATCCGTCCGCAACGATCCAGTTCGTCGGCAGCCGCCTTCGCGGAAGGTTCGCTGAATTTGCCCTCGCCGGCCAGGTTCACCAGGTAACTGCCGTGCGCGATCACGGGTGAAATCGCCAACTCGCCTCGCCTCTGGCGGAACAGCGCGGCTTGATCGTCCCCCAAGGCCGGCGCTCGCCACTGCCGCTGATTCCGCACGAACAGCGCCACCGTGTCCAGACCGAAACGGTGCGCCGATTCCAGCGCCCGGTACGTTCCGCCGGCGATGCTCAGATGGCAGCCTAAAATCATGCCGATAATCTACTCGCCGTCCGCGTCAGACGCACACTTCTTTTCTCAGCAGCGGGGCGATGTGCTCCCGCGCGAACTCTTGCAGGGTCGAGGGCGTGGTGGTTTCGAGCGTGCGCGGCTCCTGGGGCGTCATCCAGCCCGAACTCAGGCCGCGATACATCTCCAGCATCAGTTCAATGACGTTGCCGGACATGCCGATGCCGCTCATAAGCTTTCTCGCCTGATCCTCTGCGACGCTCACGTAGCGAACGGTCCTTCCCACCGCGTACGATATCTGTTCCGCCGCCTCATGGAGGTTCAGGTCCGCGGGGCCTTGCAGGCCTCGAATGTGCAGACCCTCCCAGCTTTCGTCCAGCAGCAGCCCGCAGGCGACCGCGGCAATGTCTTTCGTGGCGATCATCGGAATCCGCCTGGCCCCGTCCATCGGCAGGAGAATGCTGGAAGCCTCCTGGATATTGTTCAACTGCCAGAGGAAATTCTCGAAAAAGAACCCCGCCCGCAGGTGGACCAGGTTGGGGGCCTCGGCGTCGAGCAACTGTTCCACGTCGTGCAGTCCGCTGACAGGCCCGGCGCCATACTCCGCGTGCGCGCCGAAGCTGGAGAGGTTGACCACGTGCGGAATCTTGTTGACTCGCACGGCCCGGGCCGCCGCGTATCCGCAGGCCCGCTGGAATTCCCGGAGGTCCGGCGAGACCATGTTCGGCGGCGTCAGCCAGAACAGGGCACTGGCGTCCGCGGTGGCCTCGGTCACGAACTTAGGGTCGTCCTGCGAACCCTGACGCACCACGGCCCCCATTTGCTCGAATGTGCGGACCTTGGCCGGGTCGCGCGCCAGCAGCACCACCTTCGCCCCTGCCGACAGCAGGTAGTGGGTCAGCTTGTACCCGATATGTCCCGTTGGTGTCGTAATTGCGATTCTCATGGTTGTATCTCCATGA
>CAZYDC010000193.1:7016-8899 GCA_964646065.1 uncultured Planctomycetaceae bacterium
CCCGATATGTCCCGTTGGTGTCGTAATTGCGATTCTCATGGTTGTATCTCCATGATCCATTCTAGGAGGTCAAACACCTGTTGCGGGCGAGGAGAGAACAACCTGTTTCAGGCTGGGGTCTGGGGCGGATGGTTCGGCCCAGGTGTGGTTGGGGAATTCAACGGAAGCAAAAGCGAACCGACGAACACTCGAACAATCGAACGGCGAATGCAGAAGTGCAGAACCGGGATTCCAAGTCTTTACTTCTGCCTTCTGCGGTTCGACATTCGAATGTTCGTCGGTTCGCCGTTTCTTCAATGATTGAAGTGTCTGGCGCCGGTGAAGATCATAGCCAGGCCCAGTTCGTCGGCCCGGGCGATCACGTCGGCGTCCTTTTTTCCGCCGCCGGGCTCGATGACGGCGGCGGCGCCGCTTTCGACGGCCCAGTCCAGGCTGTCGGGGAAGGGGAAGAACGCGTCGCTGGCCAGGACGCAGCCTTTGGTGTCCACTTTCCCTCCGCCGCCGTATTTCTGGGCGAGCATCCCGGCGAGCTTGGCGGAGTTGACGCGGCTCATCTGCCCGGCGCCCGCGCCCAGCAGTGTGCGGTCCTTGGCCAGGACGATGGCGTTGGACTTGACGTGTTTGCAGACCAGCCAGGCGAACCGCAGGTCGTCGAGTTGCGCGGGGGTCGGCTGCTTTTTCGTGACGACCTTCCAATCGCTTTCGTTGAGCCCCAGCAGGTCGCGGTCCTGCACGATCAGCCCGCCCACGACGTACTTGAGAAATTGTTCCTTGTTTCGCAGGCCGGGCGTCAACGGTCCGGTCTCCAGCAGCCGCACCTCTTTGCCCCAGCCTTCGCGATTGCGGATGGTCTCCAGGGCGGCCGGTTCAAAGGACGGGGCGATGATGATCTCGGCGAAGAATCCGCCGGCGCCGGCGTCTTTTCCCCATCGCTTGTAGCTTTCGACGATGGCGGCCGCCAAGTCGGCCGTCACCGGGCGGTTGATCGCGACGATGCCTCCCATCGCCGCGTTCACGTCGGCCAGGTAAGCCTTGCGATAGGCCTCGACCAGGTTGTCGTCGATCGCGCATCCGGCGGGGTTGGCGTGCTTGATGATCGCGACGGCCGGGGCGGGGAAGTCCTTCACCAATTCCAGGGCGCCGTTGGCGTCGAAATAATTGTTGTAGGAAATCTCTTTTCCGCCCAGCAGTTTCGCGCGGGCGACGCAGGGTTCGGAAGCGTCGGACGAAACGTAGAATGCCGCCTTCTGGTGCGGGTTTTCGCCGTAGCGAAGTTCGGAGGCCTTGGTGAAGCTCAGCGTCAGCCGCCCCGGGAACTCGACGCCTTCCTGCTCGCAGAGGTATTTGGTGATGGCGCTGTCGTACGACGCTGTAAGGGCAAAGGCCTCGCGGGCAAGGTGCAGGCGAAGCTTCCCGCTGACGCACCCGTGATTGGCCGCCATATCGTCCAAGACCTTCTTGTATTGATAGGCCTCGGTTATCACGGTGACGTACCGGTGGTTCTTTGCCGCCGCCCGCACCATGGCGGGCCCGCCGATGTCGATCATCTCGACGGCGTCCGAAAGCGTGCAGCCTTCCTTGGCGATGGCCTGGGTGAACGGGTAGAGACTCACGCAGACCAGGTCCACCGGTTCGATGCCGTACTTCTCCATGTCCGCCTGGTGGGCGGGATCGTCCCGCAAGGCCAGGATTCCGCCATGCACTTTCGGATGCAGCGTCACGACGCGGTGGCCGAGCATCGCGGGGAAACCGGTCAGTTCGGCCACGTCGCGAACTTTGAGGCCGGCCGCCTGCAACGCCTTGGCCGTTTCGCCGGAGGAGATGATTTTCACCCCCATCGCCGTCAACGCCTTGGCGAAATCGGCCACCCCGGTCTTGTCATA
>CAZYDC010000194.1:0-8880 GCA_964646065.1 uncultured Planctomycetaceae bacterium
CAAGTTGTAAACGGTATCAGTAACATGGCGGGCGGCAAATTGGAATAGCGGACAGCAAAAACGACTTTGCCGCGAATTACGCGAATTACGCGAAAACAACAACGGCAAAAGAGATCGACGACGACGAACCGCTGTTCTTGCTGTTCCGCTTGCGGCTTAGCATCTGTTTCTATCTTCCCCGCGAACAACAACAAATGCTAAGCCGCAAGCGGAACAGCAAGAACATCGCGAAGTTTTCTCTTCGCCGTTTTCGCGTCCGGGTTGTTTTTTCCGCTTCTTAAGATTAGGGTTGTCTTCGCGTAATTCGCGTAATTCGTGGCTAAGTTTTTTTTGCATTAAGGAAAGATCATGACGACACCGCAACCTTGTGCAACGGCGATTCCGACGGCGAGGCAACTGGAGTTTCAGGACTGGGAGTTCGGGCTGTTCCTGCATTTCGGCATCCGCACGTTTTACGAGGGGCACCAGGACTGGGACGGCAAGCCGATGTTCGCGTCGGCCTTTGACCCGGCGCACTTGGATTGCGGGCAGTGGGCGCGAACGGCTCGCCAGGCCGGCATGAAATACGCCGTCATGACGGCGAAGCATCACGACGGGTTCGCCAACTGGCCCAGCAAGTACACGGATTTTTCCGTGGCCAATTCGCCCTGGAAGAACGGCAAGGGCGACGCGGTGCGCGAGTACGTCGAGGCGTTCCGCGGCGAGGGGCTGGCCGTCGGGCTGTACTACTCGCCCGCGCAGTGGCAGGGTTCGACCTTCGCCGCCCCCAAGGCGTACGACGAATATTTCATCAACCAGGTCTCGGAGATTCTCACCGGGTACGGCAAGATCGACATGCTCTGGTTCGACGGCTGCGGCAGCGAAAACCACACGTACGATTGGCCGCGAATCATGCGCGAAGTGCGCCGAATGCAACCGGAAATCCTCATCTTCAACATGGGCGATCCGAACTACCGCTGGGTGGGCAACGAGGCCGGCGTGGCGCCGAGCCCCTGCTGGAACACCGTGGCCGAAGTGGCCTTCTCCGTCCAGACCGAGCACAAGGAGTCCGTCGCGAAACCGGTGTGGCTGCCGGCGGAATGCGACTGCCGCATGAGGCTGGCCAACTGGTTCTACAGCGACGACGACGTGGACACCGTCAAGAGCGTGGCCGAACTGATGGGCCTGTATTACTATTCGGTCGGTCGCGGATGCAACCTGTTGATAAACATCGGCCCGGATCGTCGCGGCCTGCTGCCCGACCCGGACACGGCCCGGTTGCTGGAGTTCGGGCAGGAGATTCGTCGCCGCCTGGACGCCCCGCTGGCGCGCATCGGCGACTTCAAGCAGACCGGCAACGCCTGGGAATACGAGCCGGCCACCCAGATTCTGGTGGACCACGTGGTGATTCAAGAGGACATCCAGGGCGGCGAGCACGTGCGTAGTTTTACCGTGCAGGTTTTCCCCATTCACTACGGCGACCCGATCACGGTGTTTGAGGGCCACAGCATCGGGCACAAGGCGATCTGCCCGTTCCCGACGATCACCGCACGCAAGGTCCGCGTCGAGCTGACCCAGGTGGAGGGGCAGGCGAAAATAAAAGCCATTGATTTACATTGCGCGGCGGAGCGGTGAGCTGGTCCGCCCGCGTAGCATGGGCATCTTGCCCATGAGTCTCACGGGCATCTTGCCCGTGTCTTTGCCGTTGCTTTTTGTGGCCCAAAGAAGAAGCAAGCACGGGCGGGACGCCCGTGAGACTCATGGGCGAGACGCCCATGCTACGTTACCTCCGCCCGAAGATCCTCCGCAGCAGCATCTCCTCGCCGGAGCGGTTGTGCTCGATCGCGTGGCCGATGAATTGAAGGATGTACCCGCCGACGAAGAACACCAAAGCCCACCACCACATCCGCAAGATCAGCAGCACCGGGGCGACCACAAAACAAGCGGGTATCCCCACCATGTGCAGCCAAAAGCTCACCCTATTCAGGTGCCTTTTGCGCCAGTCGTAGTAGGCCTTCTTGAGCATCTCACCGCCAGAAAGAGAAAGAAAGTTCGTAGTTCGTAGTAACGGCAAAGAGTCATTTGCCACTTTCCTGCTTTCTACTACGAACTACGAACTTCTTGCCGTCAGATCGCCAGGTGCGGCGCGCCGAACAGGAATCCGTACACGCTGTTGAGGAACATGCCCAGGAAGAAGTCCAGCGCGATGATCGTCATGCTGCTGGCCACGAACGCCTCGGTGCAGGCCTTGCCCACTCCGGCAGCGCCGGGGGCCGAGCGAAAGCCCTTGTAGCAGCAGATCAGGCTGATCGCGATGCCGAAAAACACGCTCTTGATCGGGCCGTAAAAAATGTCGTAGAGCTCCACGGTGTGCCGCGCGGTGTACCAGAAGTCGGCAGCGTTCACGCCGTAAATGTGGACGCTGATCACGTATCCGCCCAGGATGCCCATGAAGTCCGTGTAGAGCACCAGCACGGGGATCAGCATCACGCAGGCCAGGAACCTCGGCACGACCAGCACGCGATGCGGGTCGCTGCCCATGGCGCGCAGGGCGTCGATCTGTTCGGTCACGCGCATGGTTCCCAGCTCCGCCGTCAGTCCGCCGCCGACGCGCCCAGCCAGCATCACGCCCGCCAGCACCGGGCCCAGCTCGCGAAGAACGCTGAGGTTCACGATGCTGCCCATGGCCGCCTCGCGCCCGATCGCCTTGAACTGCATGATCGTCTGCACGGCCAGCACCATTCCGATGAACGCGCCGGTGATAATCACCACCGGGAGGCTCAGCGTGCCGATCTGGAACATCTGCGGGCCCAGCAGGCGAAGGTTCCTCCAGCGCAGCGACGTGCCCTCCAGCAGCCAGGACAACGACGCGCCGCAAAAGCGGCAGAAGTCGCCAAAGGCGTCCAGGCGGTCCAGCACTCGCTTGCCCAAGCTTTCCACTACGCTCGTCATATCGATACTTCTACAGTAGGCCCCGAGTCGGAAGCAAGCAAGAAGTCCCTACGTTATTTCGAGCCCGGCAACAAAAACAACCTCGCCGGGAATTACTCGAAAACAACAGCGGCAGGAGAGGCACGTCCTTCTTTTGCCGTTTCTTCACCGTTGCTGTTACCGCCTACGGCATACGGCCCAGGGCCTACGGTTTTTTCCTCGCCCCCAGGATAAACCCCGCCAAGGCGGCTGCGATCAACCCCGACATCAGGCCGAACATCGCGAAGGACAGCAGGAACCCACCGGGGCCGGGAATGTTCAAAACAGAATGTCGCGCGTGCCACGGTCCCACCAGGCGGTGGACAAAGCAAAGCACGTTGGCAACCAGCCCGCCCAGTGCCGCCAGAGGCAGGGCCGCCCACCATCGAAGCCGCCAACCGCGCGCTATCGCCACCGTCGCCTCCAGTGCCGCCCCAGCCAACAGCACCAGCGGAAGGAACATTCTGGGGCCCGCGATAGCCTCCCCGAACGTCATGGCGACAACCGCGGCCGCCATCGCGCCGACGATTCCGCTGCCCCAGCACCCGTAGACCCATCTCACCGTCAGAACGGGAACGATCCAGAGAACGGCCTTGTGACCCGGCAGGCTCAGCGGGTTCTTAGTCACCCCAAAGGCCAGCCCCGCCAATCCGCCGATGACGATTGCCAGCAACAGCCTGGGCATCGCAAGGCGGAGGCGGCGGCTCCAATGGCCGGCTTTTCTTTCTGTCAGCGGGGATCCAGGCATTGTATTCATCGCTCCATTGGACAGTCAGCACCGCCTGTCCGCCGATTGAACGGGTCGGGCCGGCCAGGGCCGGTGCGAACACCGGGCATCGGCGTGCGGCCCGCATTGTACTGTTGCAGTCCGATCCCCACTACCGCAAACGCGGCGGGATCGAGAACTGGTCGCATGGCTCATTCACGTGGGCCAGGGCCTCATTAAACAGACGGGTAGGCCGGACAAACAACCTTAGTGTTTTACGGGGGCAAATAATTCCGAGAAGAAGTCTCGCATGGCCTGCCAGGATCGGCGGTCGGCCGCCGCATTATACGCGACGTTGGTGGATGGGTCGTTGCCGTTGGCGGGGTTGGTGAAGGCGTGGACGGCCCCGCCGTACAGAACGATCTGGTAGTCCACTTTGGCCTGGCGCATCTCGTCGGAGAAGGCGGCGATCTGCGTCGTGGGCACCGAGCGGTCGTCGGCCCCGCTCAGGGCCAGCACCTTGCACTTGATGCTGTCCGCGTCGGCGGGTTTTGGCGAGTCCAGCCCGCCGTGGAAGCTGACAACGCCCGCGATGTTCGCGCCCGAGCGGGCCAGCTCCAACACCGTCGTGCCGCCGAAACAATAGCCGATCGCCGCGATGCGATTGGGGTCCACGCGCGGGTTGGACTTTACGGCATCCAGTCCGGCCAGGATCCGTTTGCGCATGGCCGGACGATCCGATTTCAGCTTGCCCGCCAGGGCGCCGGCCGTTTTGGCGTCCTTGGCCAGCACGCCCTTGCCGTACATATCGACGGCGAAGGCGACGTATCCCAGTTGGGCCAACTGCCGCGCCCGTCCTTTGGCGTAGTCGTTCAGCCCCCACCATTCATGCACCACCAGCACCAGCGGCTGCGGTGTCTTGACCGCATCATCGTAGGCGAGATAGCCCTCCAGGGCCGTATCGCCGTCTTTGTAGGCGACGGATTCGACCTGCACGGCCGCGTGCGCCAAGGCGGCCGCCGCCGCCAACGCCGCTCCCGCGAGGATCGCACAGTTCATCAAGTTGCTCATGGGCCTTTCCTTTCAAAGAGAAAACTCTGACATATTCTATGCAAGGATTCCCTTGAATCCCGTGACGGTTGCACGGAAGATGAAGTTGCTGGAAACCCAATACCCTGTCCGGACGTTTGTGTCGGCTTGGCTTGGTGTGCCTCAAAAGAAACAACTATGACTATTTCGGTTCGATTGGAACAGGCCTGCGGCACTTTCGGCGAGCGAAGTTTCGCCATTCTCAAGGACCGCATCGAACAGCGATGCGGCGCCGAAGTCCGGCTCGCGGAGGATCGCGCCGACATCGTGCTGTCGGTCCGGGCCGATCTGCCCGAGGACGCCTTTGCCATCGAGGATGACGCGCCGGCGGTGCGGATCGTCGGCGGCGGCCCGCGGGGTTTGCTCTATGGTGTGGGCAAGTTCCTGCGCACCAGCCGGTACGAAGGCGGCTTTACGCCCTCCGAATGGCGCGGTGTGTCGGTCCCGCAAGGGACTCTGCGTGGAATCTACTTCGCCATGCACTTCCACAACTGGTATCACGTGGCCTCGGAGGCGGAAATCGTCCGCTACACCGAGGACCTGGCCCTATGGGGCGTCAACGCCGTCATGGTCATCTTCCCCGCCATCAATCTCACGGGCTGGGACGACCCCGAGGCCGACCTGGCCATCCGCAGGATTCAGACCTACACCAAGGCCGCCAAGGACCTGGGCCTGATGGTCGCCATCGGTGCGGGAAATACCCTCTTTCAGACAACGCCCAAAAACCTGCTGGCCGCCCCGCTGCAGGACCCGCTGAAGCGGCGCGGCAACAGCGGATTCCCCGTCTGCCCAAGCAACCCCGACGGAATGGCGGCAATTCTCGACATGCACGGCCGCCTCTTCGAGAAACTCTCGTCATTCGCCCCGGACCTGCTGGTCTTCTGGCCGTATGACGAAGGCGGATGCGCCTGCCCGCAGTGCGCCCCATGGGGCGCCAACGGCTATCTGCGGGTCTCCCGCGCCCTGGCCGACCTGGCCCGGCGGCAGTGGCCCAAGCTCCAGGTGGTCCTGTCCACCTGGACCTTCGACACACCTCCGGAGGGCGAGTGGGATGGGCTCGCGCGTTCGCTGGAGCACGACGGCGGCTGGGTTGACTACATCATGGCTGACTCGCACGACGATTTCCCTCGATACCCGCTGGACCACGGCGTGCCGGGCGGCCTGGCCATGGTCAACTTCCCCGAGATCAGCATGTGGGGCAATTGGCCGTGGGGCGGGCTGGGCGCCCACGTGCTGCCCAAGCGATTCCAGCGATTGTGGGACCAGGCCAAGCACGCGCTGGCGGGCGGCTTTCCCTATAGCGAGGGAATCTACGAGGACATGACCAAGGCGATCATCGCCCAGTTTTACTGGGACCGCGACCGCTCGGCCGGCGACACGCTCCGCGAGTACGCGGCGTACGAGTATTCGCCCGCCGTGGTTGAGGACGTGCTGACCGTCGTCGATCTGATCGAGACGACGGCCAGCCAGGCTCAAATGAACCTGCCGGTGGACCCCGCGGACGTCCGCAAGGCCGCGGACCTGGCCCAGGCCGTCGAGGCCCGCTTGCCGGAACATTCCCGAAAAAGTTGGCGATGGGAAATCCTGCGCATCCGCGCGATCATGGAACGCGAGCGATTTGCCGGCGAAGGTTGGCAAACGCCGGCGGCAGAGGCGGCCATGCGCCGGCTGATCGAGATATATCACAGCCAGCACGACATCACCGATTCCTACCATCACCGAGTGCGTCCGCCGCTGGTGACCGGCAAAGAACTGGTCCCCCGCTTGTGATAACGGCGAAGGGGTGCCCCAACGCGCCGACCAGCAAGCTGGATCTTACGTCGGCTTGCCGGTCGGCGCGTTGTGAACTTTCAAGAGGAAAGAACTCGGGTATTCAGACGTCCGTTTTCTCCGCCGCAAGCGGCCTCTTTTACCTTATACTATCCGTCGACATCGGAACCATTGCGAGCTTATGAGCGATATAAAAAAACGACTGGTCCTGGCTTACCCGCCCTACTCCACAGCCACAGGGCCGCCGATGGGCGTTTTCCTTCTCAAGGGGTTCATCGAGCGCACTCTGCCCGACTGGTCCGCCAAGGTGCTGGACCTGAACCTGCTGACCCACCAGGAAGTGCTTTCCGAATTCGCCGCCAAGGTTTGCACCGGCGGCGAGCGCCTGGCCGAAAGGCTGTTGACCGAGGTGGCGATCTCTCGCGCGGCGGAGGTCTTTCGCGGGCAGCATCCGCGGGAGTTTTACGACCGGCCTGACCGCTACTTCCTCTACACGCATCTATGGGGCCAGATCGTCGCGCCCAGGATCGCCGACACGGAGCGGCTGGGAAAAGCGTACCGACAGGAATCGCCCATGCCCGAGCGGATCAAGCGGTACGCGGACCTGGTGCTTCGCGAACAGCCGGACATGGTGGGCATTTCCATCTGCTATACGGACCAGCTTTGGGCGGGACTTTGTCTGGCCAGGGAAATCAAGGCACGGGCGGACGTGCCCGTCATCGCGGGCGGGACGTTTTTCAACGCCACCACGCCGGAGTTCATGGCATCGCTGGCCTCGCACGTCGACTACGTCGTCAGCGGCGAAGGCGAAAGCCCGCTGGCGCAGATTCTGGCCGGGACAACCGACCTGAAAAAAACGCCGGGCGTGATTTGCCTTCGCCGCGGCCAGAGGGAGGCGACCCCGCCGGTCCACGAGGAAAACATGGACCTTCTGGGCGACGGCGACTACTCCGACGCGGACTTGCGGGCCTACTACTCGCCTCTGCCCGTGTTGCCGATTTTCACTTCGCGAGGCTGCTATTGGCGGCGATGCGCGTTCTGCGCCCATTACAAATCCGCGGGTGAAACCTACCGGCGGCGATCGATCGAAAGCGTCATCCGGGAAATCAAACGGCACGCGGACAACGGCGTGTGCCATTTTTCACTGATCGACGAGATGATCGCCCCGGCGCATTTTTCGCAGCTCGCCGACGCGATCCTCCAAGCCGGTCTGAAAGTCTACTACTACGCCATGACAAAACCGGTCAGGCAATTCAACCCCGAACTGCTGGAAAAGATGTATCGCTCCGGCTGCCGCTACCTGCTCTGGGGCGTCGAAAGCGGTTCGCAGAGAATCCTGGACCTCATGGACAAAGGCACGCGGGTGTCGGACATCGAAACGGTTCTGGCTGCCGCCGCGGGAGCGGGAATCAAGAACCATGTCTTCGTGATGTTCGGATTCCCGACCGAAACCAAGTGGGAGATGCAGGCGACGCTGGACCTGCTGGCCCGGCACAAGGCCGCCATCGCCATGGTGCATCGCGGACTGTTCCAACTGGAACCGGCCACGCCTGTTTTCGACAACCCCGCAAAGTTCTCGATCACTCGCACCTGGCCCGCGGAAACTCCCGGCCTCTACCGCTTCGACTGCTCCAGCGGCATGAGTCGTCAGGAAGTCCAGCAGACTTTCGCCCAGAACATCCCGTTCCTGCGGGGCTTCGGCAGCCCCGTGCCTGAACTGGGCGATTTCCGCTTCCGCGACCACCTTCTGCTGATCTACAGCCGGCAGAATGTCTAAACAACAGACATAGCCCCAGAGGCGGCCCACGATGAAAATTCATATCGAACAAGGCGACCTGACGGATTACCGAGTGGATGCCATCGTCAACGCGGCGAACAACGACTTGATCCTGGGAGGCGGACTAGCCGGCGCGATCTCGCGCAAGGGCGGCCCGCAAATCCAAGCTGAATGCGACCGTCACGGCCCGGTGGCGGTCGGCGAGGCCGCGATCACCGGGGCCGGCGATCTGCCGGCTCGATTTGTGATCCATCAAGCCTCCATGCGATTGGGCGGCCGCACGACGGCCCAAACTCTACGAGACTCGGCCCGCGCGGTCCTGAGGCTGGCCAAGGAAAACGGCGTGCGGACGCTCGCGATGCCGGCAACGGGCACCGGAATCGCCGGATTCGACCTCGGCCAGTGCGCCCAGATCATGCTTGGCGAAGTGCTGGAGCATGGCCGCGGCGCGACCACCATCACCGACGTGTATTTCGTCCTGCACGACCCGCAAGCCTACCAGACATTCCTGGATGTTTACCGCAAAGTGACCCTCTGTCAGCCGTGATTGGACGCGTGCCATGTCGCAGCGAAGCCGTAAGTAAGATCG
>CAZYDC010000195.1:0-8875 GCA_964646065.1 uncultured Planctomycetaceae bacterium
TGGATTTCGACGTCCAGCGCGAACTTCGCCGCGCGCGGTTGGAGCATTTGGCTGCGAGCGTCGGCGCCGAGGCCGACGACCTGACGCGGCGGCTGGCCATGGCCACCGACGCGTTCACCGTCATGCGGAGTTTCCCCGCCTCGCCGCCGGCCCCGACCATCGTCGCCGGGTATCACTGGTTTGGCGACTGGGGCCGCGACAGTTTCATCTCGCTCCAGGGCCTGCTGGAGGCGGGCCAGTACGAGCACGCCCGGGGCGTCTTCAAGACCTTCGGCCGCTACATGAGCGACGGAATGATCGCGAACGTTTTTGACGACTATTCCGATCGCGCCCACTACAACAGCATCGACGCCTCGCTGTGGTTCGTGCAGGCGGCGGGGCGATACCTCGCCTTGACCGGCGACCGCGAGTTCTGGCGGATGGAGCTTTTGCCCGCCATCGAGCGAATCCTTCTGGCCTACCGGAACGGCACCAAGTTCGACATCCACGCCGACGCCGACGGACTGCTCTCGGGCGGCTCGACGCAAACGCAGCTCACCTGGATGGACGCCAAACTGGGCAACGAGGCGATCACGCCCCGGCACGGAAAACCGGTCGAGATCAACGCCCTGTGGCACAGCGCGCACCGCATCGTTGCCGAGAGCTTGCGAGCGGAAAACTCTGCGCAGGCAGACGAATACGCCGCGCAGGCCGACCGCATCGCGGAGGCCTTCGGGCGGGCGTTCTGGAACGAGCGGGCGAACTGCCTCTACGATTGCATCACCAACGGCGTGCCGGACGCGTCGATCCGGCCCAACCAGATCTTCGCCGTCTCGCTGCCGCACAGCCCGCTTTCGCCCCAGCGGCAGGCGGCCGTGGTGAAGGTGGTGCGCGAGCACCTGCTGACGCCGATGGGCCTGCGCACGCTCTCGCCGTTCGACTCGCGATATCGCCGCGCGTACGGCGGATCGTGGGAGTCGCGAGACCGCTCGTACCACCAGGGCACGGTCTGGGCGTGGCTGATGGGCGCGTTCATCGAGGCCCACCTGAAGGTGGAAGGCTTCAAGCCCTTCGCGGTGGAGCAGGCCAGGCAATGGCTGGCCGCCTTCGAGGAGCATTTGCGGCAGGCGTGCATGGGGCAGGTAAGCGAGATTTTCGACGGCGATTCGCCGCATGACCCGCGCGGTTGCGTTGCACAGGCATGGAGCGTCTGTGAGCTGCTCCGCGCAAAGCTAATGGTAAGGTAATTATGAAAATCATCACGACGTCTCCCTCGCACAACAGCGGCGTTCCTCTTGGCGGCATCGGAACCGGAACGGTCGAGGTGCATCCGGACGGCTATTTCCACCAGTGGCAGATCTTCAACCTGGGCCAGTGGGCGCCGCAGCAGCCCGATTGCTGCCCGGTCGAAGCGCCCGACATGGGGCCCGGCGCGCTGGCCTTTCACGTCTGGGCCAAGAGCCCAAAGAATGCCCCGATCATGCGGCGGCTGGGCATGAGGACCGACCAGCACGACATGTACTCGTTCACCTGGCTCAAGAGCGTCCAGGAGATCGAGTACGAAGGCCGATTCCCCGCGGCCAAGCTGAACTATCGCGATGACGATCTGCCGGTGGCCGTTACGGCGCGGATGTTCTCGCCCATCGTTCCGCATGATTCGCGGACCAGCGGAACGCCGGGGTTCTACGTCGTCTTCACCGTCAAGAACCTCACCGATCAGCCGGTCGACGTGTCGCTGCTGGGCACGTTGAAAAATCCGCTGGCCTGGGGCGCTGCCGACCGCAAGCTCCACAACACGGTCTCGGCCGAGAACGGCGCGACGCTGCTGACCATGCGCACGGGCCTGGGTGGCGCGGGCATCTTGCCCGCGTGTGGCGAAGGCGTCTCGCCTTCGTGTGTTGCGGGCCTCCCTCCCGCGTCCGGCGTCTCTCCCTTAACGCAAAAGAAGAAGCAACAACAGCAAGACGCGGACAAGATGTCCGCGACACACGAGGGCAAGATGCCCTCGCCACGTTATCCCACCATCGGCAGCATCGGCATGTCGGTCTCGGGCGGGCAGGCGAGTTGGATTGCCGGCGAGTTTTCGCACATCATGCAGGGCGTTTTCCACTGGGATTATGTTTTCGGATCCTGCTCCTGCGAGAGCTTCCTGCACGAGTTCCGCGCGACCGGCCGCTTGCCGAATGTCAACGCGGGCGAGTCCCCCGCGACGCTTCTGAGGATCACGCCTGAGGAGATCGACGCCTTGGGCGAGGCCGAAATCAAGCGGCTGGTTCGTGAGATCCGCAAATATGGTTTCGCCCAAAGCGTTTGGCAACGGGTGTCGGTCGCGGACAAGTCCGCGCTGGCCGGGAAGAAGGGACTGGCGACGTTCCTCAAGGCCATCCGTGCCCGCCTGGATCAATATGCCGGCCGAGACCGCAAGGGCCGGCAATGGGGCGACGGGGCCTTGGCGTCGAGCATTCAATTGGCGCCGGCGGAAGAAAAGGAAATCTGCTTCACGCTGGGTTGGCACTTTCCGTTCCACTTCAGCAAGCGCGGACAGGTGCTCGGGCACATGTACGAGAACTGGTTCAAGGACGCCCAGGACGTGAACCGCTTTTTGGTCAGTCAGCGGGCGGACTTGGCGCCGCGGGTCTGCGAGTTCGCCGACGCCCTTTTTGACACGACGCTCGACGGCGAGCTGGCCGACGCGTGGTCCGGGCAACTCACCACGCTCAACAAATGCACCTGGTGGACCAAGGACGGACAGTTCGCCGTGTGGGAAGGCCTGGGCTGCTGCGGCTTCCATACCACCGACATTACTTATCAGGGATCGTTCAACATCCTGGCCCTTTTCCCCGATCTGCAAAAGCGGCAGATGGAGCTGGGGGCCAAGTTCCAGCGGGCCGACGGAAGGGTGCATCATTTCTTCACGCCCGACCTCTCGGCCGTGGACGAAGGCTTCGACCGCGTGGACATGAATCCGCAATATGTCCTGCTGGTCACGCGGGATTACCTTTGGACGGGCGACAAGGCCTACCTCACGCGGATGTGGCCGCACATTCTTCGCGCGATGGACAACAGCGAGCAGCTTGACGCCGACGGCGACGGCCTGCCGGACCATGACACCAAGCGAAACACGTACGACGCGTGGAATTTCTTCGGCACGCCGTCGTACATCGCCAGCCTGTGGCTCTCGGCATTGCTGGCCGCGGCGCGCGTGGCGGGCGACCTGGGGCACAAGGCCCAGGAGCGAAAGTGGCGGGCGATCCTGAAAAAGGGCGCCGCCGCTTTCGAACGGAAACTGTGGAACGGCGAATATTACAGCCTGTGGGCCGACGGAAAACTTCGCGACGAGTGCTGCATGACCGACCAGATCGACGGCGAGTGGTTCACGCAGTTGATCGGCCTTGGCCACGTGCTGCCGCGGCAGCGGGTCGTCGCGGCGCTAAAGGCCGTGATGAAGCACAACTTCAGCCCCGAGGCCGGGCTGTTGAACGCGACCTATCCGCCAGGGACCAAGCCGCGGCTCTCGACCTTCCACAACGTGCAGGCCGACGCGCCCTGGACCGGCATTGAATACGCCATCGCCTCGATGATGTTCGACTTCGGCATGCCCGCCGAGGCCCAGGCCGTGACAAAGAACATTCACGAGCGATACCTGCGGGCCGGGCGGTTCTGGAACCACGTCGAATGCGGAGACCATTACTACCGCGCGATGTCCAGTTGGGCCATCCTGTTGGGCGCGACCGGGTTCAAGATCGACGTACCGCGAAAGACGGTCACATTCGCCCCGGCCGTCCGCAGCGAAACGGTGAAGGCGCCGTGGGTGTCCGCCACCGGCTGGGGCCGGTTCGAGCGAAGCGTGACCTGCTTTAAACTCAGTTGCAACTCGGGTGCGCTTGCGTTCAGAACCTTGCGGCTTGGGTTTGCGAGCAAGGTGGTAACCGTTGCTCTAAACGGCGCAACGGTTCGCCAGAAGACTAGACGCGGCGAATTGACGGAAATCGAATTTGCGAAAGAAATCTCCATCAAGCCGGGCGACAACTTGATTGTGGACATTATTTGAGGATGGTCGATAAGATTTGTTTGGCGGTGTACCAGTCGCCGACGATAGACAAGCTAAAATAGAAGTCGTCCTGGCGGTCGGGAGATATGGTAATGCGAAACATTCCTATAGTCGCGATAACGCTACTAGTAATGTCGACGGTGTTGTTTTCCTGTAGGCGGCACGAAAACCCTTCGACGTCCCAACCATCCACCCCAAAGGCTAAGAATATGCCTTCCGCCGTTGCGGACCAAGGCAAACCATCAACCCAACCCTCTGCAAGAAAGGCTGCGACTGAACCACTCCCAAAAGCGGACGTTTACCTTTATAAAGACCGTGCGCACTTGAATGAAGAATGCCTTTATGTGATCGTCCATTGCCCGGGCGGATTTTTAAGGGAGGGTGAGGTCAATAGATGCTCTGCGGACAAGGATGGCAATATCCCACTGGATTTCTGCGTGCTAAGCAGATACCGCAAGCCGATCTTCATACAGTGTACTCCGAGCCCTCTATCGACCTACGAGGTCAATGCCGAGGATTCAAAGGGGGGGGAAACATTCCTGGCCAGCGGGGTTAACTCGCAGATCGTTGGACCAGGTGTGCCTAGGTTTAGATTGATTGGCTGTGCTGATTTTGAGCGGTATACGGACATGATACCGACATGGGATGGGTTTGGCTTTGAAGAAAGCATTCCGGTACGCGGAGCAGGCGCTTCCGAAGCAGGCGTTATCGACTTGGAGTTGAACCTAGAATTCTTGCTAATAAAGATTGGGGACCAAGAGTTTAAGGGTGGGGATCTTAGATGCCATTTCAAGTTGAAGATAGAATGAGTGCCCTACACCCAGGTCTGCGCGGGTATGTGCGCACTGCGGGGACATGCCCGCGCAGACTTGGGCATGGCACCCACGTGTGGCACCCACCACTGGACGAAATGATATGAGAATTCTGGTCATCGAAGATGAGGTCCGAGTGGCCCGCAACATCGCAAGGTTCCTGCGGGAACAGGCCAACTACGCGGTGGACCTATCCGCCGACGGCGAGGACGGTCTGCACATGGCCACGACCAACCCGTACGATCTGGTCGTGCTGGACCTGATGTTGCCCAAGCTGGACGGCTGGGGCGTGCTGCGCCAGCTTCGGGCCGGCGGCAACGACACGCCGGTGCTGGTGCTGACCGCCCGCGACGCCACCGAGGACGTGGTGCGCGGGCTGGAGGAAGGCGGCGACGATTACCTGACCAAACCTTTCGAAATGCCCGAGTTGGCAGCCCGGTGCAAAGCCCTGATCCGCCGCGGCCACGGTCGGGCCGCTCCGGTGCTGCGGGTGGGCCCGCTGGAGATCAACACCTCCGCGCGCAAAGTCACTCTCGGCGGCCAGATCGTGCTGATGCACGCGATGGAGTATCGCCTGCTGGAATACCTGGCGATGCGGGCCGGAGAGGTGGTCTCCAAGACCGACATCCTGGAGCATCTGTATGACTTCAACTCGGAGAACTTTTCCAACGTCGTCGAGGTTTACATTTCCTCGCTGCGTCGCAAGCTGGACCCCGGCCCGCCGCACAAGTTGATCCACACCGTCCGCGGCGCCGGCTACATGCTGGGAGAGGCCGGACCATGAGGCCGCTGGCGCTCAAATGGCGGTTGTCCCTGCTGGTGGCGGCGGCGCTGGCGGTTTCCATCGGCCTGATCTGCGTCGCGGCCTACGTGGAGACTCGGGAAGTGTTCTACAGGCAGACGGATCAATCGCTCTTGACCCTGGCCCGGGCCGCGGACGACGTGTCCAATGACACGGACGACTTGGCCGCGATGTCCGCGAAACTGGCCGCGGTTCTTCCGGCCCCGGGGAAGCACGCGGACGTGGTGGCCCGCGTTTGGAGGGAGGACACGGGGCAGGTGATCCACGTCGCGCCCGCCGCCGGAATCCAATGGGACGCGGTGCTGCCCTCTTTGTCCCAGCCCGCCGCCGGGCACAGCCGGTTCACTTCGCTCTTCTTCGGCAAGCACGACTACCGGGTCGTGTGGCTGCGCCCGGCTAATGAACATATCAGCATAATCATCGCCCAGGCGACCGGAGCGATCCAGACCGAACTGCGGGAGTTGTACGGCGAGTTCGTTTCGATCGGCGTCGCCGCCATCGTGACGATGGCCGCTCTGTCCATCCTGCTGGTCCGAGTCGGGCTTAGCCCCGTTCGCCAGGCCGCCCGCCATCTGCGCAAGGTGGACGCTCGAAGCCTTCCCCTGATGGACCTTCAACCTTCGGGCGTCCCGGGCGAATTGTCGCCGTTCGTGGACGCGTTGGCCCAGATGCTGCATCGCCTCCAGGACGCCATGCAGCGGCAGAAGGCGTTCATCGCCGACGCTTCTCACGAATTGCGAACCCCCTTGACGGCGGCCAAGAGCACGGTCCAAACCACCCTGGCCGCTCCGCGATCCGCCGACGAGTACCGCCAGTCCCTGGAAGAGACCCTGGAGGACCTTCGCCGGATGGAGCACCTGGTCGATGAACTGCTCGTGCTGGCCCGGCTGGACGAATCCGCCGACTCCGAGCGCGAGGGGCCGATCCAGGTCGATCAAGTGCTGACGGAAGTGGCGGATTCGTTCAGCGCCACGGTCGCGCAGTCCGGCGGAAAGCTGGTCAGCTCCCTGTCGCCGGCCCGGGTAGACGGCGACGACCGCCAGCTGGCCCGCCTGTTCTCGAACCTGCTGGACAACGCCTTGCGCCACGGCCCCAGGGGCGGCACGATCCGCCTGACGTTGGGAATCCAGGGCGGGCGGGTCGTCGCCGTCGTCCAGGATGAAGGCGGCAACATCCCGGCCGCGAGCATTCCGCGGCTCTTCGAGCGGTTCTTCCGCGTGGACGGTTCGCGCGCCTCGTCGGCAGGGGGCGCCGGTCTGGGCTTGGCCATCGCGCACGATATCGTCGTTCGCCTCGGCGGGACCATTGAGGTCACCTCCCATCCCGCCAGCGGAACGCGAGTGATTGTGACGCTCCCGCCGGCCCAGGCGACAAAGAAAACCTGAGTAAATCCACTGGTATCGTTTGTTGACAAGGAATGTCTTATTCCTGAGCTTTTTCTCTTGGAACGTCCAAAAGCGCCGACAGGCAAGCCGGCGTGAGATCCAGCTTGCTTGTCGGCGCAGTTGGGACCACCGCCAGACTTTTTTGGGTTCGCATCACCATCGGGGGATCGCAAAAGGTTGCAGCAGCGGTAAAAAGCAAACCTGATTTAATCCCTTCGTTTCAGTTTGGTTTCATGCGTTCGGGGTAACCTCATCGTCAGTTTGGACTGGTTGCGTGACAAGTCCATTGGTGAAATCCGGTATAATGTCAGCATGGCCGGGTCGGAGCTTTAACGACCGTTGGTGAATTTGTCTTGAATACCGCAGCACCGCAACATACCGCATACCGCCATGTCCTGTGCGTGCATCCGTATCGACGGACGGGCTCGTCGCTGACGTCCTTTCCGCCGTTGGGGCTGGAGTATGTCGCGGCCGCGCTGCGACCGTACGCCCAGCGGATCGACCTGGTCAACTTCCGGCACGAACGCACGCCCAGCACTCTGCCGTTCCTCCGGCCGGACACGGACTTGGTATGCTACTCCATCAACTGGCGCAAGGATTTCGACCGGATCCGCGACGACATCAACTCCTTGCCGCCGGGCGTGATGATAATTCTGGGCGGGCGCGCGGCGACGGAAAACCCGCACTACTGGCTGGAGGCGTGCCCCAACGTGTCGGCCGTGGTTTGCGGCGACGGCGAGCGGGCCATTGCCGAGATCGCGCAGGGCCGCCCGTGGCCCCAGATCGCCGGCCTGACCCACCGCGGCGAAGACGGCCAGATCGTGCATACCTCGCCGCGCGAAAACGCCCCGCTGGACGACGACCTGCTGCCCGCCCGCGACCTGCGGCGGCACCCGTATTATCTGACGACCAAGGGCGTGAGCACGGGCATCAAGGTGGACATGGTCGCCGGGTCGCGCGGCTGCCCGTTCAACTGCAAATTCTGCAATTTCTCGGTCAACCCCTGGGGCGTGAAACGCCGATGGGCGCCGCGCTCGCCCCAGTCCATCGTCCGCGAGATCGAACAGATCCAGGCCGACCTGATCTTCTTCGTCGACGACGTGTTCACCAACCTGCCCGACCGCGTCGCCGAAATCTGCGACCTCCTGATCGCCCGGAACATTCGCAAGCACTACATCGTCAACGCCCGGCTGGAAATCTCCCGCCGCCCCGACGTGATCCGCAAGATGGAGCAGGCCGGGTTCATCGTCCTGATGGTAGGCGTGGAATCCACCCAGGACGCCACGCTGGCCTCGATGGGCAAGGGGTTCACCATCGAGCAGGTCCGCCAGGGGTTTGAAGTCCTGCGCCGCTCGAAGATGCTGATCAACACGTATTTCATCGTCGGCAACATCGGCGAGACCGAGCAGCAGATGCTTTCCACCGCGCCGTTCGCACGGTCCCTCGGCGCCAGCCTGATCCACGTCTCCCGGCTGCGAAACGAGCCGCATTCAAGCCTGGCAGAACTGGTCGAGCAGACCCCGGGCTACCACGTGGACCCGCGCGGTTTCGTCTACAGCGACCAGTATTCCGCCGAGCACATCGCGAACCTTCGCAAGAAGATCGACAAGCGTTTCCACACCCCGCTGCACGTGGCCGCCGTGACCGTCAAGGTCATAAGGCTCGTTAACTGGCGCGTGCTGGCCAGGGCGGCGCTGACAGTCCCCAGCTTCGTGGTCGTCCTGGTGATCAGCCAGGCGATCCGCAAAGCCCGCAAATTGATGGGCTTCGAGAGGCGTAGAAGCTGACGGCTAATTCGGGTCGAGTAGAGCAGAGGCGCGCCGATGTGTAGGCCGACGGCTTCCGT
>CAZYDC010000196.1:0-8845 GCA_964646065.1 uncultured Planctomycetaceae bacterium
GGACGTTCCACCGTCAATTCAACAGTGCTTGGGCAGGGCGTGAACGGTTACGATTTTTGTTGCCAATAGACGTCTAGACGTCTATTCTGCGAAGTTGAAAGGTAAACCGTTATGATTGCCCGTTGCCGTCCTGGGGAAGTGCGAGACGCCATTGTTCAGTACCTCTCGGAATCCGCCGCCGCAACGGTCAAGCAGATCACGCAGGCGGTCGCCGGGAAGTTCCCGCACGAAGTGGCGCCGTCTTCCATTCGGTCTTACCTCCGGCTGAACACGCCGGAAATCTTCGAGCGCCTGGACCGGGGTCAGTATCGCCTCAAGGGAATCGCGCAGGTTCCGGGGCCGGCCCAAACCGAGCCTGCGGAGGCCGTCTTTTCCTTTGGGCAGGCGCAGTTGTTTCACGCGGATTGCTTCGACTGGTTGGCCCAACGGGAACCCAATTCCATTCATGGCGTCGTCACCGATCCTCCGTACGGATTGGTCGAATACTCGGCCAGCCAGCAGCAGAAGCTTCGCGCCGGGCGGGGCGGGGTTTGGCGCATCCCCCCTTCGTTCGACGGCCACAAGAGGGCGCCCCTGCCCCGATTCACGATCCTGGACCGGGACGATCTGGCCAACCTGGAGGATTTTTTCCGGCGATGGGCACGGGTGTTGCTTCCGGCCCTGGTGCCCGGGGCGCACGTGGTGGTGGCGTCGAATCCACTGCTTTCCTACCTGGTCGCGGGGGCGATGGTGGGCTGCGGATTTGAGCGGCGAGGCGAGATTATCCGGCTGGTGATGACCATGCGAGGCGGCGACCGTCCCAAGAACGCGCACGAAGAATTCCCCGGCGTCAGCGTGATGTCCCGCTCGATGTGGGAGCCTTGGCTGCTCTTCCGCAAGCCCATCGAAGGCCGCGTGCAGGACAACCTGCGAAAGTGGAAAACCGGTGGCCTCCGCCGGCCTTCCGCCGACCGGCCTTTCGGTGACGTGATCAAGTCGCACCCGACGCCCAAGCGCGAACGGCTGATCGCGCCGCACCCCAGCCTTAAACCTCAAGGTTTCCTGCGCCAGGTGGTGCGGTCGATCCTGCCGCTGGGCGAGGGTATCGTGCTGGACCCCTTCGCCGGCGCCGGCTCAACCCTGGCCGCCGCCGAGGTCGTGGGTTATCAAAGCATCGGCATCGAGAAAGACCCCCACTACATCGAAATCGCTCGCCGAGCTATTCCCGCTCTGGCCACCGTCAAGCTTTCGGTCCTTCCAACAGGTACACCCAGTTTGTTCTGAGTTTTGCGATCCCGTTTTTGTCGAGCGTCGCGGTTCGAGTACCCAAAGGCCCGCGTGGGTTGCTCCGGAAATCAGTAACTTTCACCAAACCAAGGTAGAGCTCTGAGAATGTCATTGGAGAACGCTTCGAGGCAGGCTCAGTCAGTTTGTCGACTTGGTACACAAAAACGCACATCCATTGATTTCGAGCGCCGTGGGTATCCACCGCTCCACCTGGATTACGCGTAGTCTTGATTTCAATC
Organism: uncultured Planctomycetaceae bacterium; assembly: GCA_964646065.1. Classification (GTDB taxonomy): domain Bacteria; phylum Planctomycetota; class Phycisphaerae; order SM23-33; family SM23-33; genus CAZYDC01. The sequence continues at coordinate 1,506 of CAZYDC010000196.1, forward strand.
CCCTCACTTCCAGCCTTAACGCTGTCCTTGGGATATACGCCTTTGACGATCAGGTCGGGATGACCATTGTGATAGCAGTTTTGCGTGAGGCTTCGAGAATGCTTGGCCAAGCTGGATGTCAGCATGTCCGAAAGCAAACCTGACATGATGGCCGGTCGGAGCGTGTTATCCAATCGCTCCAGGCCTCGCGACAAGAGGAACTTGTTTACATCATAGAAAAAATCGTAAACGTCCTGCATGGCCATCCGGAAATCTTCACTGCGCAAATTATAAGGGAGTTCCGCGTCTGGATTGAATTTTGCCGGATCGGCTGTGTTTCGTGGTGTTGCCATGCTATTATTCTGCCGCCCTGTAACAGCGATGGCAAGAATGTAATATCCATTGTTTTGAGGAGTTGCCGTGAAAACAACCATGACCTCCAAAGAGCGTGTTCGTGCGGCCTTGGCCTGCCAGGTGCCGGACCGTGTGCCGATCAATTACGACGCCAATCCGGGCATTGACGCGAAGCTCAAGTCGCATTTCGGCCTCGCGCCTGGCGACGGCGAGGGGCTGCGCCGGGCGCTGGGCGTGGATTTCCGAGGAATCTACCCATCGTATGTCGGGCCCAAGCTACACGCGGACATTCCCGAGCGCGGCGTGATCGTGGACAATTGGGGCGTGCATCAGCGGTACATCGAGCACGGCAGCGGAGGGTACTGGGATTTCTGCGATTTCCCGCTGACGGCCGCAACGGAGGAGGAGGTCGCCCGCTGGCCGATGCCCTCGCCGGATGACTTCGACTACAGCCGTGTGGGCGAATGCTGTAGCGCCGCCGGGACCCTCGCGCTGAACGTCGGCGGGGCCGGCGTGCCGGATATCATCAACGGCAACGGCAGGATGCGCAGCATGGAGCAGACGCTCATCGACCTGATTACCGACGACCCGGCCGGCCTGCTGCTGGCCCACCGCCGCGTGGAGATCGAAATCGAAATCCTCCGCCGCACGCTGGAAGCCGCCGGCGGCGCGATCGACTTCGTCTGGCTGGGCGAGGACCTGGGCACGCAGATCGCCCCGCTGGTCAGCAAGGAAATCTACCGCAAGCACATGCGCCCGATTCACCAGCGATTCGTAGACCTGGCCCGCTCGTTCGGCCTGCCGGCGATGATCCACACCTGCGGGTCCAGTTCGTGGGTTTACGAGGACTTCATCGAAATGGGCATCAAGGCGGTGGACACGCTCCAGCCGGAGGCGGCCAACATGTCGCCGGCGTACCTGAAGAAGAACTTCGGCGGCCGCCTGGCCTTTCACGGATGCATTTCCACCGCCGGCCCGGTCACGTTCGGCAGCATCCAGGACGTGATCGACGACTGCCGCGAAACGTTGGAGATCATGATGCCCGGCGGCGGATACTGCTTCGCCCCCACGCATTGCCTGCAAGACAACTCCCCGCTCGAAAACGTGCTGGCGATGTACGAAACGGCCAAGAAGTGCGGGACATACTCTTAACCGGAAATCCACGCCGATTTGATAAAATCTCGCCGGTGCGCCTATAGTTTAATGGAGACGCGGCAGGCGAGTTTCGGCCCGGACGCCTGCCAAATGCTTCGCACAAACGAAGCCGCAGATCAGGATGGCCATAATGTTATCCTGAGGGTCGAGAAGGGACGGCGTGCGGGAGAGCACACCGCCCCTTCTTGTTTTTGGCGTCCTTCATCCGTTAGCGACACAGAGACGCAGAGGGACAGAGAAAACAAGAAAACTAAAGAATGAAGAAGGATCGCAATTGCGCTGACGAATATTTATATCTCTTTCTCTGTACCTCTGCGTCTCTGTGTCGTCACTGCCTTTGACCGCGACCTCGTCTTACCCAAAACCCTTGACCGGCCCGCCGCGAAGGGATAGTCTTAGCCGCTTCATTCACGCCCGTCGGCCCCGCTTTGAATTGGTTTACCCTGGCGGGCGGACGGGCGAAACGCATGGAGACGGATTGATGGAACAAGCCATTGCCAAGGCACAAACGCTGATCGAGGCGCTGGGGTACATCCAGCGCTTCGCCAACCGCATTATCGTGGTCAAAATGGGCGGCTCGGTCATGGACGACGAGCGGGCCATGGCCGACATCCTCACCGACATCGTGTTCATGAACACGGTGGGCATGCGCCCGGTGATCGTGCATGGCGGCGGAAAGGCCATCAACGCGGCGATGGAAAAGTCCGGCCTCGAAGTGCAGTTCGTCCAAGGCCGGCGCTACACCGACCAGCGCACGCTGACGGTGGTCGAGCAGGTGCTCTGCAACGACGTCAACCGCCAGATCGTCACGACGATCGAGACGCTGGGCTCCAGCGCGATGGGCCTGCACACGCTGAGCAGCAGCGTGCTCTTCGGCGAAAAACTGTTCCTGGAGGAAGGCGAGCGGAAGATCGACCTGGGCTTCGTCGGCCACGTCACCAGCGTGAATTCGCGGCTGCTGGAGCTGCTCTGCCAATCGGACACGATCCCCGTGATCTCGCCGCTGGCCCGCGACAAGACCGGCGCCAAGCTCAACTGCAACGCCGACACCGCCGCCGGCGAAGTGGCCGCCGCCCTGAAGGCCGAAAAACTCGTCGTCGTCAGCGACACTCACGGCATCCGCCGCGACCCCAAAGACCCCGCCACCATGATCCCGCAGGTCACGCAGACCGAGATCAACGCGATGATCAAGGAGGGCGTGATCTCGGCGGGCATGTTGCCCAAGGTCGAGGCCTGCCTGCGGGCGCTGGACGGCGGCGTGGCCAGGACGCACATCATCAATGGAAACTTCGCCCACGCGCTGCTGCTGGAAATCTTCAGCGACCAGGGAATCGGAACGTTGATTCATAAATAGGACGGGAATCGGGTTTCGGTTTTCGGGATTCGGTAAGAAACGGCAAAGAGCCTCTTCGTTGTTTCTTACCGAATCCCGAAACCCGAATCCCGAAACCCGTTTAGGTGCATGATGACGAATTTCATAAACCTGACCGAGTTCACGGGCAAGCAACTGGGGTTGCTGATCGACCGGGCGATCACGGACAAGGCCTTGTGGAAGGCCGGGCGGCTGCCCCGCACGCTGGCGGGCAAGACGCTGGCCATGATCTTCGAGAAGCCCTCGCTGCGGACGCGCGTGAGTTTCGAGACGGCCATGACCGACCTGGACGGGCACGGAATTTACCTGACCAAGGCAGACATCGGCCTGGGCAGCCGCGAGGACGTGCGCGACATCGCCCGCGTGCTGGGGCGGATGTGCGACGGGATCATGGCCCGCACGTTCAGCCACGAGTTCGTCGAGATGCTGGGCCGCTACGCCAACGTGCCCGTGATCAACGCGCTGACCGACTACAGCCACCCCTGCCAGGCGATGGCCGACCTGATGACCCTCAAGGAAACTTTCGGCGAGCTGCCAGGCCGGACGCTGGCGTTCATCGGCGACGGAAACAACGTCGCCCGCAGCCTGGCCAGGGCGTGCAGCAAACTGGGCGTCAAGTTCATCCTCGCCTGCCCCAGCGGCTACGAGTTGAACGGCAAGTTCGTGGAATCGGTGCGGGCGGAGGCCGGCCAGGAATGTTACACGGAGATCCACGACCCGGCGGCCGCCGTCGCGACCGCCGACGTGCTCTACACCGACACCTGGGTGTCGATGGGCCAGGAGTCGGAAAAGAACGACCGGGTCAAGGATTTCAAGGGCTTCCAGGTCAACGCGCAATTGCTGGCCCTGGCGCCAAAGCATGCGGTCGTGATGCACTGCCTGCCGGCCTATCGCGGGTTCGAGATCAGCGACGAAACGATGGAGGCCCACGCCAACACGATCTTCGAGGAAGCCGAAAACCGCCTGCACTTCCAACGAACGCTACTGAGCATCCTCATGGGCGAGGGCGGGATCGAGTGATTTACGATTTTCGATTGACGATTGAAAAAGGCTCATCCTGGCGGAGTGATTCTGATTCGCCTGGCTGATTCTCCCTCGGCCACGATTTGAACTTCCCACCTCTTTTTCGGCAGGGCGTCCTCTGCCCGGTCGGCCCACTCGATTAGAACAATTCCTTCTTCGAGCATTTCATCCAGGCCCAGGTCGGCCAGTTCGATGGCCGGCTGGCGGAGGCGGTAGAGGTCGATGTGGAAGAGCTTCGGCTGCGTGGGGTATTCCTGCACCAGCACGAAGGTCGGGCTGGAAACCATGCGCTGGTCGGCGAGACCCAGACCCATCGCGATGCCCCGCGCCAAGGCCGTCTTGCCGGCACCCAGGTCGCCGACCAACGCGACGCAATCGCCCACCGCAAGCCGCTGCGCGAAGCGCCGGCCGAAAGCGTAAGTCTCCTCCAACGATGTTGTCTCGACTATTTCCATTCTATTTTCGGGTGACATCTCGGGTGCCATGCTCAAGTCTGCGCGGGCATGTCTTTCCCGGTCTGACATGCCCGCGCAGACTTGAGCATGGCACCCGAGAGGTCACCCAACGTCTCTTCAATCGTCAATCGTCATTCGACATTCGTCATTTCAGGTCTTGTGCTCCCAGCCGCTGGGCGGCAGGGCCTCCCTGGCGCCGTCGGGTTTGACGAGCACCAGGCCTTTTTCCGCCGTAAACGTGCCGATCCGCGTCACCTGGACCGTCAGCGGTTGCTCGCGGATCAGTTGCTCGGCGTGATTCTCGGGCAGCGCGAACAGGAGTTCGTAATCTTCACCGTCGGACAGTGCGGCCTGGAGCGGCGTGATGTCGAGGAGATTTTTGGCGTCGTTGTGCAGGGGCACGTCGGCGGCCACCACCTCGGCCCCAACGCCGGAGGAGTCGCACAGGTGCGACAGGTCGGAGGCCAGGCCGTCGGAGATGTCGATCATCGCGTGCAGTTCGTGGCGGCTGGCCAGGATGCGGGCCTCGTTGATTCGCGGGGTGAACTTGATGTGCCTCTGGCTCCGCCAGGCGCCGCCCAGGTGACCGGTCACGCACAGCGCGTCGCCGGCCTTGGCGCCCGAGCGAAGGATCGGCTTGATGCCCGCCGGGCGGGCAAAGACCGTGATGCTGATGGCCAGCTTCTCCGGCCAGACGCTCACGTCGCCGCCGACGATCGGGCAGTGGAACAACTCGCCGGTGTTCTTCATCGCCAGGTAGAGCGTTTCGGCGTCGTCGCGTTTGAAGCCCTTGGGCAAGGCCACGCTGGCCACCGCGCCCAGCGGCAAAGCCGCCATCGAGGCCACGTCCGAAAGGTTGCGGGCCATCGCCTTTCGCCCGACGTTCTTTGGCCCGAGCTCGGCCAGCGTGAAATGCACGCCCTCGAGCAACTGGTCCACCGTAATCAGCAGCTTCTCGGTGCCGCACATCACGATTGCGCAGTCGTCGCCCGGCCCGACCGGCACGGCCGTCGGGTCCAACTTGGTCTGCGACCGAATCCACTGAATGAACTCAAATTCTCTCATTGATACAACCTTTCCTTACGCGCTCGCCTTCCTTCGTTTTCTTTTGCTGAGATCGACTTTGACCAGCATCCCTTCTTTTCTCATGTCTTCCAGCGCCTCAAGGTAGCACTCAATGGCGTCTTTTATGTTTTCGAGAAGCTCCTCGACCGTCTCGCCGTCCGATAGGCAACCGGGCAACCCGACGACGCTTCCCACATATCCGTCGTCGTCGTCTTCCGCCTCGATTTTGACAACGTAAATGAAGTCGCCGAAGATGACCTGCCGTTTCATTTTACCCGAGTTTTTAGGCAATCCTCTTCCTCCAATATGCAATTTGTTCCTTCACCTGCCTGGCGCCGCCGGCGCCGGCGGGGGCGTAGCGTTTTACTACGTTCGCGGCGCCCAGATATTCGGCCACGTCCGGGCCGATTTGCCCGCACGCCTCGCGCAGGGCGGCCGGCGGCATCTGGGCCAGGGTCAATCCGTCCTTCTCCGCCCGCGCGACCAGTCCGCCGACGATCCCGTGCGCCTGGCGGAACGGAACGCCGCGGCCGGTCAGGTACTCGGCCAGCGAGGTCGCGTCCAGGAAACCCCGGTCGATGTCCCGCTCGATCCGCGCGCGATTGAACGCCGTCGTCGCCGCGATCCCCGCGCCGACCGCCAGGGCCTGTTTCATGGCCGCCACCGTGGCGAAGGCGAACCGCTTGTCGTCCTGGAGGTCGCGGTTGTAGGCCAGCGGCAGGCCTTTGAGCAGCGTCAACATGCCCGTCAGGTTCGCGATGGCGCCGGCCGCCTTGCCGCGGATCAGTTCCAGCGTGTCGGCATTTTTCTTCTGCGGCATCATGGAGCTGGAGGTGCAGTATTTCTCGGAAAGTTCGATCATGCCGAACTCGGTGGTCGCGGAGATGATCCAGTCCTCAGCCCAGCGCGAAAGGTGGACGGCCAGCATCGCGCAGTCGAAGCAGAGTTCGGCCAAAAAGTCGCGGTCGCTGGTGGCGTCGATGCTGTTTCGGCTGATGCCCTCGAAGCCCAGCAGTTCCGCCGTGCGCTTGCGGTCCAGCGGCAGGCTGGTGCCGGCGACCGCGCCGCTGCCCAGCGGGCAGATGTTGATCCGCCCGCGCGATTCGGCCAGGCGATGGGCGTCGCGGTCGAGCATTTCCACGTAGGCCAGCACCGCGTGGGCCGCCAGGATCGGCTGCGCCCGCTGAAGATGCGTGTACGAGGGCATGACGATGTCCGCGGATTTCTCGGCCAGGCCGACCAGGGCCCGCTGAAGCGCGCGGATTCCCGCCGACAGTTCGTCCACGGCGTCGCGAGCCCAAAGGCGCAGGTCCAGCGCGACCTGGTCGTTGCGGCTTCGACCGGTGTGCAGCTTCTTGCCGGCGGGGCCGATGCGGTCGGTCAACGCCTTCTCGATAACCATGTGGATGTCTTCCAGTTCCACCGGCAACGCGAGCTTGCCCGCTTCCAGTTCCCCCGCCACCGAGCCCAGGCCTTTGCGAATGGCCGACCATTCCGCGCGGCTGAGAATGCCGATCTCGCGCAGCATCTGCGCATGCGCGAGCGAACCGGCGATGTCGTATCGCCACAAGACCACGTCCACGTCCAGGCTTTGGACCAATTGCGCGGCGGCCGCGTCGACTGCCGACGAAAACCGCCCCTGCCAGGACTTGCTCACTTTTGCGCCGCTGCCAGCCATCGGTGTGCTCCTTCGCCCGCGATACTAGATTCGCGTGCGCCCCGTGTCAACCGCACACAGCAAAGACATCACCAAAGGCACGAATGACACCAAGAGCACCAAGAGAAACAGGTCAGGAGATTGGAGAAAGAATAACCAGACCCAAGAAACTGTTTCAACCGTTCATTCGTCAGTTTTTCCGGCCTTTGAGCACTTCTGTTCTGTTCTTGGTGCTCTTGGTGTCCTTGGTGCTCTCGGTGGTAAATCTGTTTCGGGCGGT
>CAZYDC010000197.1:0-8826 GCA_964646065.1 uncultured Planctomycetaceae bacterium
TACGTAGCATGGGCATCTTGCCCATGAGTCTCACGGGCGTCCCGCCCGTGTCTTTACTTTTGTTACTTTTCCCGCATTGAAAAGGAAGCAGAAGAAACAAAGACACGGGCAAGATGCCCGTGAGACTCATGGGCGGGACGCCCATGCTACGGCCGAATCCCGAAACAGATATGCGCCCTTCTACTTCGGTGGCTCGATCCGATATTTCCGCATGCGGTATCGGATGTTGTCTCGCGAAATACCCAGCAGCTTGGCCGCCTGCGACTGGTTCCAACCGCTCTTGCGGAGGGCGGTGACGACCATGGCCTTTTCGTTGGAGGCCAAGGCATCCATGCGTCGCGCGGGTTGCAAATGCGGGTCGGAGGATGTCGGGGCATCCGGCCCTTCCGGCGCGCCGTCGGCCAATTCATGCGGCAGGTGCGGCAGGGAGATCGCACCGGCTTTGTCATCGGCGCCTCGGCACAGCAGGCAGGCCCGCTCCAGGATATTCTGAAGCTCGCGTATGTTGCCCGGAAAGTCGTATCGCGTCAGGGCCGCCAAGGCCTCGGGGGAAATCTCGGGGACAGGCATATTGATGTCCGCCGCGAGCTTGGCCATGAAGAAATTCGCCAGCAGCGGGATGTCCTCCCGCCGGTCCCGCAGAGGTGGAATCTCGATGGGAAAAACGTTCAGGCGATAATACAGGTCGTCGCGAAACCGCTTCTCCCGCATCTCGGCGGCCAAGTCGCGATTGCTCGCCGCGAGGATCCGCACGTCGCAGGCCACCGTCTGCGTTCCGCCCACTCGAACGATCTCCCTTTCCTGAAGGACCCGCAGCAGCTTGACCTGGGTTGCAAGCGTCACCTCGCCGATCTCGTCCAGAAAGATCGTCCCGCCCTCGGCCAACTCGAACCGCCCCAGTTTCCTCGCCTTGGCGCCGGTGAACGCGCCGGCCTCGTGGCCGAACAATTCGCTCTCCAGCAGCGTCTCGGGCAAGGCAGCGCAATTGATGGCGATAAACGGCTGATCCCGCCGGTTCGACAGCGCGTGAATCATCCGGGCCGCCAGTTCCTTTCCTGTGCCCGTTTCGCCCAGCAGCAGCACCGTCGTGGAGGATCGGGCCACGCGGGTAATCAATTCCTTCACGGCCGCCATGGCCGGCGCGGCGCCGATCATGTCCACCTTGTCCTGCCAGGACGAAGAGTGCCATGCGCCGCTTTGCGATTTCATGCTCTCGCGCAGGCCGCGGTTCTCCCGGCTGAGGCGGTCATACAATTGCGCATTGGCCGCGGCGATGGCCGCCATGTTCGCGAACACCTGGGCCAATTGAACGTCGTGCGCGGTAAAACGCACGGCCGGAGAATTCGTCTCGACGGGATTGATCACCTCCACGACGCCCAGGGTCTGACCCTGGTGAATCAGCGGCGCGGCGATCATTCTCCGCGTGTGGAAGGAAATCATCGCGTCGATTTCCTTGTAGAACGACTTCTCTTTCGTCACGTCCTCCACCACGACGGGCGCGCCTTGGCGAATCGCCTTTCCGGAAATGCCCACGTTCTGATCGTACTCCACGCCGATCAACTGCTCGGCGTGAACGCCCACCGCCGCCCGAAACACCTGCTTGCTCTTGGCCTTGTCCAGCATGATCACGCTGGAGGCCTCGGTCTTCATCACAGCCGCGGCGCTGCGGGCGATGGCCATCAGCGTCTCCTCCAGCGACTGGTGCGCGTTGATGGCTCGGGAGGCGTCGACCAAAGACGACAAGGCTTCGGGCGAGAGGTTTTCGTATTGACCCATGAGCGGCATTTTGAATCGCCGGTTGCGGATTGTAAATCTTAAATTATTTGAAATATTTTTTTCGACCGCCGCCCCCGGCCGAATCCCGCTTTCATTTGTCCCGCTGTACCGCTAGAATTTCCTGTGAGCGGAGTTCGCCAAGGGCGCGCGGTATGGCGAGTTGGAAGTTTAATTTACAATCAAACGGAAATCCGTGGTTCATAAGTGGCTGATCCAATTGACCAACATTCGGTAGACCGTCGCGAGCTGAGCGACAGCGATTTGTTGCGCCGCTATCTCGCGGGCGACGGCGAGGCTTTCGCTGCCGTTATGGAGCGATACCGCAAGGAGTTATACAACTTCCTGGTGCGGTTTACCGGCGACCACGCCCTGGCCGAGGATGTCTTCCAGGAGACGTTCCTCCAGCTTCATATTTCCGCGGCGGACTTTGACCTCTCGCGAAAGCTCAAGCCCTGGTTGTTCACCATCGCCGCCAACAAAGGCCGCGACGCGATGCGGAGCCGCTGGCGCCGCCAGGCCGCCCCGCTGGACGCCACCATCGGCGGGCACGAGGGAGACCGGACCAGCTACGCCGATTTAATGCCCGCGGATATTCCGTCTCCTGACGAAGCCATGTTGAACCTTGAGACCCGTCAGGCCGTACAGAATATCGTGGACAAGATGCCCGAGAGTTTAAAGGTGGTCTTGCTGCTGAGTTACTTCCACGATTTTCCGTATAAGGACATTGCCGAGGTACTGGATGTGCCGCTTGGTACAGTCAAATCTCGCCTCCACGCCGCGATAAAATATTTCGCGGCCCAGTGGAAGGCGACGGCGGAGCGATTAGGAAATGAACGCACACGAAAATGATGAATCGCTGCTGATCGACTTCTGTCTTGGCCAACTGGACGCGATGACGGCTTCGGCGGTCCGGCAGCGCATCGGGCGGGATGACGAGTTTCGCTCGCTGCATCAGAACATCTCCCGTTCCTTCCAAGCCCTGAACCTTCTACCGGAGCCCGAAGCGCCCGCCGATCTCGTCCGCCGCACGATGGCGCGAATCCGCCAGGCCCGGCAGACCGACGCGCTGATTGCCCGCGAGGAAATCGGACGCGGCGTGCGAAGCCCGACCTTCTCCCTTCGCGAGGCGGCGGTGATGGCCGCCTCGCTGTTGATCGTGGCCTTCCTGTTCATTCCATCGGTCCGGTACGGGCGCGCCCGGCAGCAGGCAAACCAGTGCGCTTCCAACATAGGCCAGGTCGGCTCCGCCATGCAATCCTACGCCAACGAAAACAACCAGCGCCTGCCGACCGTCGGCGGGCGCGATCTCCGCTGGCTGCCCGGAGCGAACCGAGCCACCAGCAATTCGGCGGCCCTGTTCAAGCTTGTCATCGGCAATTACGCTCCGGCAAGTGTTTTCGCCTGCCCCGCCGTTGCGGACGGCCGTTCGTTCCGCGTCACGCCGGGCATGACCGATTTCCCCGACGGCACCACCGTTCATTACTCCTATCAGCACGCGATCGGGCATGATTTGTCGTTCAACGAGCCGGCCTTGGCAGGCCTCAAAGCGCAAATGGTGATTCTGGGCGACAGCACGCCTATGTACCACAACGGCAGTTTCGACGCACAAGATGCCCAACAAGCCGGCAGCGCCTCCAGCGAAAACCACGGCCGGACGGGACAGAACGTGCTTTACCTCGACATGCACGTCCGCTGGGTCAAGGTTCCCACCGTCGGCGTGGACGGCAACAATATCTACATAGCGGAAGGCATTTATAACCGCTATCGCGGCGACGAAACGCCCGTCGGCCCGACCGACACGTTCCTCATGCCCGCCTACACGCCCAACAAATGATTGAGATTCTCCAGGGTGGCATGGCGACGTTGTTTGTCGCCATGCGACACCGGCAGGCCTCGGACATGGCGACAAACAACGTCGCCATGCCACCCTTTAGAGGTTAAGAGACTTAGTAATCAAATTGCACATTTTCCTCTTCGACCGTAAAATCGGGGTATGAACACTAACCCAGTCAACTCGCGCAACTTGTCCTGGATCGTGATCTGCCTCGTGCTGCCGGCCGTGGGCGCCTGGAGTGAGTCGAGGGCACAAGAACAGCCGGCTTCCGCCCCCGCCTCTTCGACGGCCACAAGCGCTCCGGGCGTTTCCGAAGCCCCGGCGGCGAATCCCAATCGCGAGGACCTCGACTACCGCATGCCGCAACGCGTCGCGGACGCGTTCGTGCTTTCCAAGACGGAGCAGACCGTCCTGGAAGCCACTTCGGTTGACGGCACCGAGCCTCCGTCTTCCGACAAAGGCGTGCCGATCCTGCTGGCACACGCGGTCAAAATCCCCAAGTTCAATCGCGCGGAGTTCGACCTCCTCGAGAACCCGCCCGTTCGACTATTGCAAAAGTACGGCCACGCCGAATTCAATCTGCGCCCCATCCGGCTGGATGTTGAAGTCAAGATGGTTTCGCGTCTTGTTCCGGTGCGGTCGCCCTATTGGCCCAAGGACAAACCGGTTTGGCGATTGGATTGCCTTAGCGCATCCACGCCGGACCCCAATCGCAACCCTGTTGTCATTCTGACCGCGGAAGACCCCCTGCCCGCGCTGGGCTCGCCGGATAAAAAACAAACCGAGGACGGCGTCGAACTGCTGCTCTACACCAAACCGGTGCGAGTGCAGCTTGCCGGAATCTTCTACCGCAACTATTTCGCGGAAGATCGTGACGGCCGCCAGGGCACCTACCCGATTGTGATTGCCTGGCAGAACCGGGAAATCGATCTGACCGGCGCGGGTGCGGGAATGAATGATTGGCAGCTTCTGCTCGTGGGCGGCGCCATCGTGATTGTGTTCTTTCTGTGGCTATGGTTGCGGCGGTTGACCAAAGGCCGCGCGCAGGCGGAACTGGATCGCCAGCGCCGCCAGGAATCCCAGACTGATTTTGTCCCCCGGCAGGAGGAGATCGACCAGATGGACCCCGCCCTTCTGGCGGCCGCCGAGGCGTTCTACCAGGAGCATCCCGAAAAACGCCCGCGTTCGCATAACAGGCCCGTGTCGAAAACCTTCGACGCCGCCGGTGAACCTGTCATCGAAGTGGACCCGGCCTTGAAGGAGGCCGCGGAGCAATTCTATAAGGACCACCGCGAGAATGGTAAACGTCCGAGTTGATCTGGGGCCGCGAAGCTACGACGTTCGCATCGGAAGCGGTCTGTTGCCGCGACTGGGCAGGTTCGCCCTGAATCTCTATGCCGGCCGCAAGGGCGGGCGTGCGGTTGTCATCGCCGACTCCACGGCCGCCCGGTTGTATGGAAAATCGGCCTTGGCCTCGCTGGCGACGGCGGGCTTTGATGCTCGGCTGATCCGCTTTCGCGCCGGCGAATCGAGCAAAACCCTGGCCACTTATGGCCGCCTGCTGGACCGGTTGCTCTCGCTCCGCCCGCCCATCGACCGCTCGACGGTGATCGTGGGTCTGGGAGGCGGAGTCACGTTGGACATGGCCGGCTTTGTCGCCGCGACGGCGCTGCGGGGTTTGGACTTCATCGCCTGCCCCACCACGCTGCTGGCCGACACCGACGCGGCCGTCGGCGGGAAAACCGCCGTCAACCATCGCGCGGGAAAAAACCTGATCGGCGTTTTCCAGCAGCCTCGCGCCGTGCTGATCGACGTGGACACGCTCAAGACGCTCCCGCCCCGCCAGGTCGCCAACGGCCTGGCCGAGTGCGTCAAACACGCGATCATCCGCGACGAGCGATTGCTCGCCTTCATCGAGTCCAACGTCCCGGCCATCCTCGCCTGCAAACCGGCGGCCATGACGCGGTTGATCGCCTGGAACGTGAAGATCAAGGCGGCCGTGGTCTCGGCGGACGAGCGCGAGGCCGGCGAGCGGGCGCACCTGAATTTCGGCCACACCATCGGCCACGCGATTGAATCGCTGGTGGGTTACGATAAGATCGGCCACGGCGAGGCGGTAAGCCTGGGCATGGTGGCGGCGTGCGAATTGGCGGTCAAACGCGGCCTGCTGCCTCGCGAGGACGCCTCGCGCGTGCGCAACGTACTTGAACGCCTGGGCCTGCCCGTGCATCGCCGCGGCCTCAAGCCCGCCGGCCTATGGCGAATCATGCTGCACGACAAGAAGAACCGCGGCGGGAAGGTGAGAATGGTCCTGCCCAAAGGGATGGGAAGGGTGACGATCATTGATGGAATCGTCAAAGAGGAGATCCTGTTGTGCGGCGCTGAGCACTGATTTAGAATGGAAGATGTCTGAGTGGGCTTGCTAGAATGATTGGGAATAAGATGAAGACAATGGCCGGCGTTCCGTCAAGAGAGAGTGTTGCGAGGTTGTTGGCGAGGTCGCATTTCAAAATCGAGCAGGGGATTACGCGCATTTTCCGGCTGATCGGTCCCGACGAAGACGGTTCGATGGAACCCATCAAACTCTTGGAAGTGAACAAGCGCACGGTCCCGGTCGGCATTCAGCCGGTCCAGTTCGGCTCCCACGACGCCGGCGGAATCCATTATCCTTCCATTATCGTGGATATCACTCCTTCTGAATTCCAGCAAGTCAAGAAAGGCACGCTGCAGCTACCGAATGGCTGGCGGTTGGACAAAGAGTATTCCAGGTAACCCAATGTCTCCCGTCATCACCTCCAAAGATTGGGCGATTGCCTATGCCGTGCAGGCACGATCCGATTGGACCGCGCGCGAGCACCTGATGAGGTTCCGGGAACTTCCGCCTTGCCATGCTCTGCACTTCCTTCAAATGGCGTGCGAAAAGCTCTGCAAGTCCTATTTGTTGACAAAGGGAAGCAAGGTCGAGGATATCCGACATAGTCACGCCTACATCGAAAAGACATTGCCGACCATCCTGTTGGGTTGGCTTGCCAAGAGCAAAAACGTCAAGAATAGCGACAAGTCCGTCCTTCAGGCAAAGGGCCGCCAATTTGCCAGAGAAATCGAACTTCTAGCGCCTGCGGTCAAGGACGCCGGGCGGAGGGAAGATAACTGCGAGTACCCATGGGATGACCAACATAAGCGAGTTCACATTCCGGCGGAAGATAACTTCAAGAACTTTCAGTTTCTCGATAAATCTTTTGGAACCATCTTCCTCAAGGCTATCCAAACGATCATCGACGACCACATTGCAGAGATTCGATGAGTGCTGAAATGACAGGCATCGACCTTTCCGTAAACCTGGCGGGCGTGACGTTGGGCAATCCGCTGATGACGGCCAGCGGCACGTGCGGCTATTCCACGGAATATGCCGACTTCGTGGACCTTCGCCGCCTGGGCGCGTTTGTGACCAAGTCCATCACCTTGGCGCCTCGGATCGGCAACGATTATCAGCGGGTCGTCGAGACGCGGGCCGGAATGCTCAACGCCATCGGCCTGGCCAACGTCGGGCTGGAGGTGTTTCTCAAGGAGAAGGTCCCGCAACTGGAGACCCTGGGCCTGCCGATTTTCGTGAACGTGGCCGGCACGACCGTCGAGGACTACGTCGCGGTCGCCGAGGCGATGGAGGGCGTCAAGGTCGTCCGCGGCGTGGAACTGAACATCTCCTGCCCCAACGTCAAGGCCGGCGGAATCCAGTTCGGAGTGGACCCGAAACTTGCGGGCATGGTCACGGGCGAATTGCGAAAGGTCTGCAAGAAAAACATCCTGATCGTCAAGCTCTCGCCCAACGTCTCGGACATCACGGCCACGGCCGCCGCCGCGGTCGATGCCGGCGCCGACGCCCTGAGCATGGTCAACACCTTCACGGCCATGGCCATCGACATCCGCGGCAAGCGTCCGGTCCTGGCTAACACGACCGGCGGCCTCAGCGGCCCGGCCATCCGGCCGATCGCGGTGTACATGGTTCACCGCGTCTACACGCAGGTCGCCCGCAAGAACAATGTGCCGATCATCGGCATGGGCGGCATTCAGTACGCCGCCGACGCCATCGAGTTCCTGCTGGCCGGCGCCAGCGCCCTGGCGGTCGGCACGGCATTGTTCGTCGATCCGGGATGCCTCGTCGGCATTCAGGAGGGAATCGCCCAGTACCTGCGGCAATGCGGCCACAAGAGCGTCGCCGAAATCGTCGGTTCGCTGGTGCTGCCGTAGAACGGCCCGCGGGTACCCCAGCACAACTTGCGGCAGCGGTGTTCCAGGAGCAAAATCGCGGCGTCTTTGCGGGCAGACCGCGCCGGACGTCCCAAGGGGGTGTGAGAGGACTTCAGGCTCATCCGGCGGAAACATAGTTCGCCGGTTGAAAAGTCCAAACGCTACACCAAGCGGTTGGTAATCGAATGACTTCTTCGTCTTTGATAAAATTAGCCACCGGTTGCCCGTCTGCGGGCTACCCGTGGTTCCAGGCCGTTTCGAAGTACCCCGGATGGGGTTCGATAATCCTTCGCAAGGCCTAGCAGCCCGTTGAAAAAGTAGCATGGGCATCTTGCCCATGAGTCTCACGGGCGTCCCGCCCGTGCAAATGCCCAAGAACATGGGCAAGATGCCCATGCGACTCATGGGCGAGACGCCCATGCTACGCCGGATGGCCTTTTTCAACGGGCTGCTAGGCCGATTCTCATAACCCGCGATTATTCAACCGGCTACGCGGTAGGAGTTCCTTGCACCGCTACCCACGGGTAGCCCGCAGACGGGCAACCGGTGGCTAATTTTATTGAAGACAAACAGGCTACGCGTCAGTTCACCCTCTATCGGATAAACTACGCTTTAATCGGATGAGCCGGATTTCATGGCACCACTCAATCTATTGACCGACAACCAGAAACACCCCTTGCCACAGAGGTCACTAACCTTCACGGAGCTAAGAAGAAACAGATATCGGGCTATGCCTCAGCCAAATCGCGTTTTGGTGCTGAATCCGACGCGTTTCAAACGCGTCGGCTGGACCGTTCGTAGTGTGCCCGTAAGGGCATAAGAATAAACGCCTTACGGCGTCACTACAAACGCGAACAGTCATCCCGCAGATGATTCCGAAAAATGGACCTGAAAAATAAAAAATATTTGCGATGGCTAGACACGGCCAGCCATGAGGTTACAGATTGTAATATTTCTAAAGTGTGTTT
>CAZYDC010000198.1:0-8794 GCA_964646065.1 uncultured Planctomycetaceae bacterium
GCGCTCAGGGCGTTCAGGTATAGCTCTCTGATGCCCCGGTCGCCATTCGGTATCGCGGCATAGGTGTTTGGGGCAATGGTTCGCAATACCTGTACCTCTATCCCGCCGGCCACTGGTGGAATCTGGTCCGCGGTGAATGGGGCCACGGTATTCGAGGTCACGTCCGCATGGGGGATGCTGGCGCCATTATAACGCTCGACGAAATTGGCCATAACGTCGGCGACGGCGGGGCCCTTGATCCTGTAAAAAAGGTCGTGAAGCGGAGGCGACTCCTCAAGTCCCTTGAGCCGATCTATCCCTCTTGCCACGCGCCGAACATCCAACGAATCGTGGGACTGAGTATCCCAGTAAGCCTGAACCGGGTTGATGCCGCCGGCGAACGCCACGATGCCGTCTGCGCCGTCGTCCATGATGTACGTCTTTTGATGGTGGCATCCCAATTCAGCGGGAAACCACAGAGGGACCGGCTCGAAATATCCGTGCGGCGACTCGTACAACCCTTCATAACCCTTCGCCATGTCCCATCGGGCTTGAATGCTGTTAGGGCCATCATTGACCCCCGGAATCTTCGTCAGGCCGGGATCCGGAATTGTGTCCGCGGTTTGGCTTGCGGGCTGCCACAGAACCATGCGGACATCAACACCGCCCCGACAGCGGGACCTCAAGATGTCAAACATCGTATTGCCGGTCTCCGGAACCAACAGGAAATCCTGATCGCCAAAGGATATTGTCATGTAGATGAACTTCTTGGCGCCATCAAAAGCAGCGGCGATCTCACTATAGGCGGCCTGTCCGTCAATGAAGATATGGACCTCATTGCCCGGTCGCGGAGGATAGGAGCCATCACGTTGTGACCAGAGCGTGGAGGACGAGTGATTCCGGCAGAACGCGATGATAGCGGAAAACGTTCTCCAAATAAACGTCCAGACGCGAGACACCAGGCTCGCAGAAGCAGGCTTGTCACTCACGATTTATCCACCTCGTGTCGCTGATGCCCTGGTCGGCCGGACATCCGTCATTATTCGAACTCTTTCCCAACATTCGTCGCTCACTTCCCTTGCGGATTCTCCTGGTTTTTTCGATTCACGTCATCCTCTGTGCGGAACAGTGTCAGGAAGACTTCCGCCAACTTCTTCGATGCCTGCTCAGAGAACATGCCGCACAGGGCTGCCAGGGCGGCTGTCCCATAAAGGCCCGTGCTGGTGGCTTGGGCGCCGGTCGTAAGGAAACCACCGTTGGTGGCCAGATAGACCAGCAACGCGACTCCGGATCCCAGCGGGGGACGGAACCAGTACCACAGATTCCACTGTGGGTTGAAGTCGCTTACGGCCCAATGATGGCAAAAGGCCATCATTCCAAATAATGTGCCGCCGATGCAGCCCATCACCAACACGAGGATCAGGATCCGAACGTCCGGCCGAAAGGTCATCAACCATACGTTGTACCACTTGCGAAGATCATCCTTTGAACAGATCGGTGTGACCGCGGTCGTTTCCGGTATCGTCGCACTCTGCGATGTCGGCTGTGCCGATGATTGTTTTCCGCCACAAGAGTTTGGGATGGATGACCACACCGTCAGCATCGCCAGAAGCATTATGACGAAGAGAATCCAGAGGTATCGCTTCAGGCCAAGTGGCATTGTTATTGGCGTTGAGACAGGCGCCGGATCAGAACCCGGGCTGCCAGCAGGCTGTCCCTGACTGTCTGGAATTGAGGGGTCTACACTCATTGCACCTGTTCTCCTAAAAGGACATTTCTCTATTTTGCGGGACCAGAGGTCGCCGGGCTGGGATTCGTGGTTGGGGGCCCGGGTTTATCGGGATTCGGGAAGACCGGGACGGGCGTCTGGACAGACTGTTCATAAGGAGGCTGGCCGGCCATCTCCTCCGTACGGTCGGGCAACTCCGCGTACTTGGCGGCCATGGTGTTCAGGGACCAGAATCCTCGTACGTGATATCTGGTCCCGACGAATCGCGACGTATAGCTTACTTCGAGGAGATTGCCCGCATGTTCCAGGGCAGCCTTGCGAGATTCCAAGGCGACGATCTCTTCGTCAAGGGCCTGCCGTACCACTTTCAGACGGTGTTCCTTGCCCGGCTGGGCCGCTTCATGCAACAGTGAGGCACGCTTCAAATGTAGATTCTTCAGGGTTGCATCAATTTGAGCTAACTCGTCACGCGCGAGGCTTGCATCCAGCTCACGGGCCCTTCGCACGTCACCGATCGCGCTTCCCAGGTCCGTGGAGTCTGGCGGGGTGATGGAACGGGTTTGGCCCACCGCGGGCAGGAATCGCTTACCGTCAGCATTGGGACCCACGCTACGAATGAGCACGACCGCCGTGATGACGCGCGTCAACGGCTGAAAATCGTAACGATCCCAATCGGGCACGGCAGTGGGGCGAAAACGGATGCTTACGGAATTTGCGGCCGGGAATCCGATGACCATTGTGTTATTGATCTTGAGGCCTTCCAGCCGGTCCGCCGCCGCCTTGGCGGCTTGAATGGAGCCACTGACGTCAGCCGAGGCCGTCTGGGCATGCCCCTGGGCCAGCACCTCGACCGTCCGGAGTTGGGCCACCAATTCCTCCAGCGACTGGGCGCCTTCGGACGGCATGACGTACAGTACCTTGACCAGCGATTGCGGATTGCGAGGACGATTGAAGTCGATCTGAATCACGGCATCGTAAGGGTTCATCCGCGTGTACCAGCCTGGTTGCAGGGACACCGTGAAGTGGACCTTATAGGCCAGCCACTCCCTCGTGCTGCCCTCCGCGGGAACGAAGTATTGTCCTGAGGCGAAGTTGTAGTAGTCTTGCAGATTCACCGCGTAGGTCTTGTAGGCGGCGACGAGGGTGGCCAGTTCCATGGGCGTCAGGCCATAGTGGCCCTGGACGGTCGGGTTCAGGAGGGGAGTCAATTGATCCATGATCCCCTTGGTGATCAAGGAATTGAACTGATCCGCCGGCATAGTTGTCGGCTTCGTCGCAGCAGCCGAGATGCCCGCGGCCACTTTGGCCTGAAGCGCCTCATAGGTGAGGGAGGTGATGCCGACGGAAGGCTTCTCCGCCCTCGTCATGAGCTCATCTTCATTGCATAACGTCTTCAGGGTAAGGAGATCGTTCGCGCACGGCTGAGCCATCGGGGAGAACATCGGCGTGGACATTGTAAGGGAGCCGATGGCGAGTTCGCGATCCGGGGACTTGTCGGGCAATTCGTTGCAACCGCCCAAGAGCAGGATCAGAAGCGTCAGAGCGAAACCGGCTCGCAACAAACCACCATTTCGAGATTGTCCCGTCAACGTGCGCATGCGATTCTTCCTTTCATCAAAATGACCAAGACCCGCTCTTCTCGTAATTGCGTAGACAGTCATCTACTTCGCTTTCGGACCGGATCGGCAAGAAGCTGCGCCAATGTCCGCTGCACGCTCGAAATCTCTTTTTGAACGGCAGATCGTTTCGCCAGCAATTTGCGCAACTTGATACCGTTACCGTTTGAAGGCGTTCTCTTCATCATCACTCCCCGACTCCGCAGTTGCATCAGGTAATCAGCGTATGTGCTGCTCTGCGAACGTTTCGCAGGGCCTCTACACCTTAAGTTGCTACGAGGGGTTCGCGTTACACCCATGGTGAAGATTTTCACGATGCCCTTGGCTTCGCGGGGTCGGCTGTGCTCCACAAAAGCTCATCCTGGCCAGCGGCCAGAGACAAACATTCTTTCCAGAAATCTCCGCTCGGTGACATAAGGCTGTCACCGGCATCCGTTAGTCTTGCTGTTGTTCCAACGTGATAGGAAGGTCAGCCATGGCACGGATCAGCAACCAGAGGGCCTCCGCAATCGAGATGGCGGAATTACTTCGGGTGAACGTCATTCAACTGCGGCAGTGGGTTGAACGTGAAGGCTGTCCGCATAACACGGACGGGACTTATTGCCTCAGGAAGGTGATCGCCTGGCGGGTTGATTTGGCGGTTCACCATGAGGCAGCCCAATGGCACAGAATCATCAACAGGGTTTTAACGTAGGTCAGGCTTCATTCGGCCACCAAACCCGCAAGAAGAATTTCTGTACCGCCGGTGTAACGCGAGAGGCCATTTGCAACATTGAACGTTTAGAAACGGTGTCGGGTCAGGTTGGTGTAATGTTTGCGTTGCCTGCTACGGGACCGTTTTCGGAGATTCACATGAGCGAGGCCTGCTCCGAAAAAGTTGTTTCCGCATCTTGCCTTTCTGTTGCGTTGATTGACGAGCCTGCCAGGCCCGAAGATGAGCGAAGGCCGTTCGTCCACAAGTTCCAGACCAAGCGGGCCAAGTATGTCTTCGACGTAAACACCCGGCGGATCATGAAGGTATCCGACGCGGTGTGGGATGTGCTGGACGACTACGGAACGGCCGGAGACGAGCAGATCATCGCCAAGCTCGAAGAACGTTACGACCAGGATTCCATCCGTCAGGCGTTGGAGCAGGTCCGGTCGGCACAGGAGGATGGCCTTCTTCTTGCTCACCGTCCCGACGAAGTCATTCCACCCTCAAAGAAGCAGATCGCCCGTCGTCTGGAGAACCAACGGGAGCAGCTCATCCTTGGCGTGACGGAAAACTGCAACTTCCGCTGCCGTTACTGTGTCTACGGAAGCAATGATCCCCAGCAGCGGCCCCATTCCGACAAGTCCATGCCCTGGGAGATCGCCCGAGCCGCGATCGACGCATTCCTTTCGCAGTCGAAGCTGTCGGAAAGCAGGGCCATGAGCTTCTACGGCGGGGAGCCGCTGCTGAACCTGCCGCTCATCCGGCAGTGCGTCAGTTACGCACAGGAAACCTTCCCCGACCTTCCGGTCAACTTCTCCATGACCACCAACGGCTCCCTGCTGCAGGACGCGGCGGGGGATTTCCTGGCGGAGCACGAATTCATCATCACCGTAAGCCTGGACGGTCCGCAGGACATCCACGACCGCAACCGCCTCACCCAGGGCGGCTTGCCCACGTGGGGGCAGGTCATGGCCAATCTGCGGGCCTTCTTGGCCCGCCATCCGCAATACAAGACCAACGGCCGCCTCCGATTCAACGCGGTGGCGACGCCGGCGGCGAACCTGTGCCAGGCGCAGGAGTTCTTCGGGGGCTGCGATGTCTTCACGGACCAGATGGGTATGCAAGTCAGCCCCGAGAAGCAGACCCAGGAGACGGGCGCGTTACGCGCGGAGGACCCGCTGGCCGTCTCCGCCCGAAAACTCCAGCGGGAGTTCCTGGAAAGACTGTCTAACGGCGAATTTGGCGACCGGCATAGTTGCCGGTCATACTGGATGCAGGCGTCCTTGTTCCAGCGGCCGTACCTGCTATTCCACAAACGCAAATACGTTCGGCC
The DNA here is from genome assembly GCA_964646065.1 of uncultured Planctomycetaceae bacterium. Lineage (GTDB taxonomy): Bacteria > Planctomycetota > Phycisphaerae > SM23-33 > SM23-33 > CAZYDC01. The sequence continues at coordinate 5,352 of CAZYDC010000198.1, forward strand.
GCACCTGCCGACAACGCTTGTGTATTTGAACACGTGCCTGCCCGGGCAGCGAAGGACCTTCGTGGACGTTGCCGGCAACTACTACCCCTGCGAGCGCGTCCGGCTGACGGACGACCAGCGGATCGGCAATTGTTTTGACGGCCTGAGCATGGACAAGGTTGCGGGGCTTCTGGAACAATGGAACCTTAGCGCCGGCGGCCAATGCAGACAGTGCTGGTGCGTCTCGAACTGCAACGTCGGCTGTTTTGCCACAGTGGGTGACAACGGGGGCCTGACCGCGGAAGCCATGGCAGGGGCCTGTTCCGTGCAGCGGCGAGAGCTGCACGACCTGCTCGTGAGCTACTGCTCAATCCTGGAGGAGAATCCAAGCGCCTTCGACTATTCGGCCCAGATGATGATTCAGTAGGCATGGTCGAAGGCAGCGCCAGGCCGGCGAAAAGGCTATTCCCTGTCCACTCAGTTCTTACGCGTTCTTTTGTTGTTGACACTGGCAGTTTAACCCCATACCCTCAAAGGAGTATCACATGAGTACCGGTCTACTTGAAGAAGTCGGAATCGCCGACACGATGTTCGGCGAGAACCAGGTGCTGGAAGTGCAGGATGATTTCAGTGCGGACATTTCCTGTTTCTGTGTTTGCAGTTGCAGTGGCGTCGGAGATAAACTCTCCAACAGCAGCGCGTGCAATGCAAACTCATTTGTTATGGAGCCGAATCCATAAGAACCGCCGGCATGGACGTTGTCGAGATGGTGCGCATTTTGCCGGCCAGGATGAAGTGAGTGCTTGCCGGCAAGACAAATAGTTTTTCATCGTGGCCAGGTTGGCCACGATTTTTTTTGTAAATAGAGGACCACATAGGCGCGGCCGCAGGGATTCCTGGACCTGTCACTCACAAGGTGGGTCGGGGTCGGTGCTATATTCCCTGTGGTGACTAGCGTCTATGTGGCCTTTTGCGTTACCTCAATGCTCCTTGGTTGTCGTTGGTCTTGTTGACGGCTGTGGCAGTTGGTCCTGGGAAACTTCCTTTATCTTCAGATCGCCGAACATGACTTTGTACTTTGCCGCTCCAGGGGGTTTCCACCAGCACACAATCGCCTTCTCATCGCCCAATTTGGCGCCGCCGAAATAACGCCAACTGCCGTTACTCTGCATCTCCTCAATGAAGTCCAACCCCCACAGGCAAGTTCGGAAGAGGTTCCTTTGTTCGACGGACCCCGGCCTGAAGCTAGCGGAACCTAAGAAGCTTGCTGGAGCATCCTTTTGCAGCATTTCAAGTACGGTCTGCGCATTAAGGTTTGCCGGGAAAAATCCATTGGAGTACGCGGCAGATGTCTTCAGGAGTACCGCAAGGAGTTGCTCCGGAGTCATGTCCTCAGGTCCTTCCAAAGCGTAGCCCGGAGGGGCTTCCAAGGAGAATTTGGAGTCCGCAATCGGCGCATTCCATTGGAAATGATCCAATACCATGGTCGGGGCCTGGCTCGATGGCCCCGTCGATCTGACCTCGACCCTTGCCGGCAGTTGTTCCTTGACATCAACCCAGATTCTCATGATCTGTTGGTTTTGCTTGGCCTCGTAAACTTCGACTTGCCGACTGTTGAGCTTTTCCCTGGAAATCAACCGGCCTGCTGAATCGCCTAATTGCTGTAGGCACAGGAGCGGCTCTCCAGTCTGTATGGTGCTTGATATCATTGGGCCAAGAATGGCCTTCCTGTCGCTGGGATAAAGCGCTAGGATCCTTCTTTTTTCATAGTCATGGATCTGGATCTTGCCGCTTGGCCATTCTGTGCGAATCTTTTTAGGTATGGCCATTGAGATATGTGCATGGTTCTCAGGCGGTTGTACAGCGGCATACGTGACATCGTACGTGACGGTCGTCGCCTGCCGAACCTTCTTGAGCATCTCGGCAAAGCTTGCGGAGGCGGTAGAGATCGGCCCGCCAAGGATCAGCCATCCCGCCATCGCGACGACAATCAACACGGCGGCAGCCGCCGCGAATCGAAAGGTCAGCGACCTCCTCCTGGCCCGCTTCGCCCAACGCTTTTCCTGGTCGGGCACCTGGCTGAGCAACTGCTCTCGCAGCTTTTCTTTGAAGCCCGGGTCAAGCGTAACGTCCCGCCTGTTTGCCTCAAAGAGGTTCTCGAATTCTTTCAATTGTTCCTTCGATGGTTCCGTGCTGCCGGAGCCACCGTTCGACTCGTCTTCGCTTCCTGGCCGTCTGTGTACCTTAAACATAGTTCACCCCTGTAGATTTCGGAATCCTGTGTCCGCGCCTGGAAAGACCGGTGAAAAGTTGCTTGTAAACGAGCACGGGGCAGGCCTCAAATAGCCGGGCGGCTTGCGGATACCATGCTCTTGCCTATGCCGAAATGTGGCCATCGTTCTCCAGCGGCTTGGCGGCCGCGTGCTTCTTTACTCACATTCTACCGGGGGCTGACCTGGTTGCAAGGTTCCAATCCGCGTCTGAAACGCAACGGAGCCTCGAAAACCCGCAATAACCAGGGCGCCCACAACACCAGTACCCGTTCCCCCCGTATATGTTCGCAATCTCCGCTGGTGTTACAGCCGCCACGAAAGTTTTCCACGCGGCCAACAACGCCGCTTGGCTCCGTCAGGCCGGAACCTTTCTTCGATTTAGATCGAATTATGGTGGTTTTTGGAATTTTTCCCTTGACAAAAAGCCGCGAGCAGCTATCATTTGAAGCCTGTGCCATATCGCCCTGATCGGTTTGCAAAAAGGAGTTTGTGCGCATGTCGTTGCTCAAGGTAATCATTCCAGTCATTCTCTGCGCAACAGGTTTGTTCTCAAACGCGTATGGAGCTGTCATCGTCTACGATTACAGCACACCCACCTACGGATCGAGCCTGCCTGAGGGCTTTTACCCCTTCGATTATTACTCCGCCAACCATCCTGCCGGCAACGAGATCACGCTGGCGGGCACGGATCGTTACATGACCGGATTTGACTTGATCCTCTCTTCGGTATCGCCCACCCAGCCCACGATCCTGAGCAGCCTGACGCTGGAGTTCTGCCTGAACGACGGCTATGACGGCTATGGATGGTACGGGGCGCCGGGCGACGAGATCAAATCATTGACGACGACTCTGACCAATGTGAGCGTCGAGGGAATCACCACGGTTCCGTTCACATTCCCCCCAACCCTGATGCCGGACGATTTCACCTGGATCGTCATCGCCGATAGCGCCAATGCCGGTTTTGCCACCTGCTCCAAGACCGTCGGAACCTGTCCGGACTACTACTGGGATCTCGACAACACCGACAACAATTGGTATGCGATGAATTTCGGGGGCGATCCGCCGTCTACTTTCGGGGCCATTGTCTACGCCGTGCCCGAGCCGATGACCTTTTCGCTGCTGGGCTTGGCTGGGAGCATGCTGGTCCTGAAACGCCCTCGTCGCCGCCAATAAAAGGGCCGGGCTGTAGTC
>CAZYDC010000199.1:0-8775 GCA_964646065.1 uncultured Planctomycetaceae bacterium
CTCGAGTTCCACGAACGCGCCGAACTCCGCCAGCCGCGTCACGCGGCCAGTCGTGACCGAGCCGTTGAGCCACTTGGCTTCCGCGCCAACCCAGGGGTCGGGCAGCACGGCCTTGAGGCTCAGGCCGATCTTCCGCGTTTCCTTGTCGATCTTCAGGATCATCAGCTCGAGCTTCTGGCCTTCCTTGACGACGCTCTTGGGGTCCTCGACGCGGCCGTAGCTCATGTCCTTGACGTGCAGCAGTCCGTCCACGCCCGTGGCGATCGTCACGAACGCGCCGTACGGCATGATGCTCCGCACGGTGCCGGTGACGGTCTGGCCTTCGACCAGCGTCAGGAAAGCCTTCTCGCGGGCCTCCTGCTCTTCCAGTTCCAGCAGAGCCCGCCGCGACACGATGACGTTCTTGTCGGCCCGGTCCACTTCGGTCACCTGGCACTGGAGCTTCTGATCGACGTACGGGGCGAGGTCTTCGAGGCGGTAGAGCTCGATCTGGCTGATCGGCATGAACGCGCGAACGCCGTTGATGGTCAGCTCCAGCCCGCCCTTGTTGTGCCCGGTGACGCGGCCTTCGAGGATCTGCCCTTCTTCCAGCGTTTCCCAGGCGGCGGCCATGATGGCGCCCTGGCGATTGAGAATGAGCAGGCCGTCCTCTTTGTCGTACCCTTCGATGGTGAATTCGACGATGTCGCCGACCTTGGGCTCCGGGTCGTTGGCGAACTGCTCCATCGCCAGGACACCCTGACTCTTTCCGCCCACGTCCACGAAGATATCCTCGCCGTGGATGGCGACGATGGGGCCTTTCTTGACGCCCGCCCCGGTTCCCTGCGCGGCGCCCTTGGCCTTGGCCTCTTCGGCCGAGACGATGTCTTCCAAGCTCATGCATCCCAGGGCATCGTCCAACTCCTGTTGAAGAGCGGCGTCCAGCTTGGGTTCCACTCGAAATTTCTTGTCACTGTTCTCATTTTCGGGACTCATGTAAATCCTCAATATCTCTACGCAGCATCTGTCGTTCAGACGAAGCGAGAAATGATAACCGAAACAGGCAGAATCGCCAATAGCGAAAAGCGACCCGCGAATAGGAGGCTCCCGGGTCGCCCTGTTCGCTATTGGCTATTCCTTTTTCGCTTCCTACGGCACCAGCGTCAACGTCCACTTCCAGGCGCGTTCCTTGGGAACAACTTTAAGTCGGTCAGCCTCGGCTTTGTCCACGCCCACGACCATTTTCTTCATCAGGGCCTCAAGCTCCGGTTTTGCGTCGTCCGGGACGGGCAACAGCGACACCTGCCGCCAATAGGTGAAGTAGACGTTCTCCTGGTTGGCCGAGGCCTGGTTCACCTGCTCGCCGAGCTTCTGCCACGGACCCGGCAGCGTGGCGAGGTTGACGCCCGCGGCAAGGTCCTTCTCGCTGAACGTGCCGGCGTCGATGCCTTCGACGTTCAACTTCCATTTGCCGGCCTTCAGGCCTGTCACCTTGCAGTTGTATTGATTGAAGTCCTGCGTGAACGGCAGGAAGTCCAGGATCGACGCGGCGTCCGCATCATACGAGGTCGGCAGCGCGTCGTCTGTGCGGGTAAAGGTGACGGCGTTTTCCGCCACCTTCAGGTCATCGACCTTGCAGCGGTCCGGCGTCGCCTTCGACCCGGCGGCGTCGATTTCCAGCCCGCTGGCCTGGTCCTTGCAGCCCAGCGCCTTGAGGATCGCGTAGGCCATCACCAGTTGCCCGGGGGCGCTGGGGTGAACGCTGTCGGGGATCATCGTGTACTTGGGGTCCTTGGCCTTGGCCTTGGTCTGCACGTCGATCATCAGGTCGTGCAGGTCGAAGTACTCGACCTTTTCCTTCTCGGCCAGATCCTTGCAGCCCTTGGAGTATTTGCCCAGCGTGTCGTTGTAGTCCACGCCCGGAGGGTCATGCCGCTTGTCGTTGTCTACGCAACCGGGCCCCAGGAGAATCACTCGCACGTTGGCCTTCTTGAGTTCCGCCACCAGGCCGGTCATGCCTCTCATGAAATTGTCATATCGCCCCTGGTCGAACGCGCTGTATCCGCCGTCGTTCATGCCGAAGCAGATCGTCACGACGGTGGGCTTCAAGCTCAGCACGTCGCGCTGCAACCGGCCCAGCCCGCCGGGCGCGCTGTCGCCGCTCCAGCCGGCGTTGCGGAAGCTCACGTCCAGCCCCGGATATCGAAGCGTGAAGTAATTCATCACGTAGCGGCTGTGAATCTTCTGCTCCGTGATGCTGTCGCCCAGGAACACCAGGCGGTCGCCCGCCTTCAAAGGCGACTGCGCCTGGGCGGATCCAACCGCGACACTTGTCACGCAAACGGCCAGCACAGCCAACTTGACAAAAGTTCGTTTCATCGAAGCACCTTTCTATCAGGAGTAGTATTCAAACCGTCCCGCTCAAACCATGCAATGCACATCGATAATTATAGTCTTCCGCGCACCTGGTCCATTGCCGTCGGATTACGGCACCAGCGTCAGCGTCCACTTCCAGGCGAGATCCTTGGGCACGAGCTTGAGCCGGGCAGCCTCGGCCTCGTCCACCAATGCGTAGGCCTTCTTGGTCAGGGCCTCGACGTCGGCCTTGAGCGGATCGGGGACGGGGATGTACGAGATGCTCAATGCTCGCCACGCGTAGAAGTACACGTCCTCCTGGTGGCGCGAGGCCGCGTTCACCTGCTCGCCGAGCTTCTGCCAAGGGCCGGGCAGCGTGGCGAGGTTGACGCCCGCGGCAAGGTCCTTCTCGCTGAACGTCCCGACGTCGATGCCTTCGACGGCCAGCTTCCACTTGCCCGCCTTCAGGCCGGCGACCTTGAAGTTGTATTGATTGAGATCCTGCTCAAAGGGCAGGAACTCAAGGATCGACGAGGCCGCTGGATCGAGAGCGGTCGGCAGGGCTTCATCGGTTCGGGTGAAGGTGATCGAGTCGGCGGCCACCTTCAGGTCATCGACTTTGCAGCGATCCGGCGTCGCCTTCGACCCGGCGGCGTCGATCTCCAGCCCGCTGGCCTGGTCCTTGCAGCCCAGCGCCTTGAGGATCGCGTAGGCCATGACGGCCTGCCCTGGCTCGTTGGGGTGAACGGCGCCGGGGATCATCGTGTACTTGGGGGCCTTGGCCTTGGCTTTGGCCTGCACGTCGAGCATGAGGTCGTACAGGTCGAAGTACTCGACTTTTTCCTTCTCGGCCAGTTCCTTGCAGCCCTTGGAATATTTGCCCAGCGTGTCGTTATAATTCTGCTCCTTGAGGTTGGCCGCCTGATCGGGATCGATGCACCCCGGCCCCAGCAGGATCACGCGCACATTGGCCTTCTTGAGTTCCGCCACCAGGCCGGTCATGCCTTTCATGAACCAATCGAATCCCTGCTGGGTGAACGCGCGGTATCCTCCGTCGTTCATGCCGAAACAGATCGTCACAACGGTGGGTTTCTGGCTGAGCACGTCGCGCTGCAGCCGGCCCAGTCCGCCGCCCGCGCTGTCGCCGCCGATGCCGGCGTTGCGGAAGGTTATGTCCACCCCCGGATACCGCAGCGTGAAGTAGTTCATCACGTAGCGGGTGTGCATCCTTTGCTCGGTGATGCTGTCTCCCAGAAACACGATGCGGTCGCCGGCCTTGAGCGGCCCTTCCGCCCTCGCGCTGGAAACGGCCAAGCCTATCGCAACGACCGCCATCGCCACGATCAGCTTCAGAGTGTTCTTCATTGTGCAATCCTTTCGTTCCATTGGTTTGGAATTGACGAGGCAATGTAACACATGAGAACAAGACATTCTACTTTTGATTCCCGCCGATGCTCAAGAATGCACAACGCATTCTTGCGGCCTGCGCGGCCTGTTGGACAAGCGGGTCTTGTGGCTGTACACTCCCCGCCTATGAATTACCTGGGTTTGCTGCTGCTGATCAGCTTTCTTGAGAGTTTCGCCACGGTTTGCGTGGAGCGCGGCATCTACTTCTTCGGCACCGAGAAGCTCCAGTTCAGCGACCAGACGAACCTCTGGCTGGCGCTGGGGTTTGGCCTGGCGTACATGAGCGGGGCCATGCTCAGCCACCGATTCGCCCGCCTCCTGAGGGAAAAGCCGCAACTCGTCATTGCGCTGTGGGCGCAGGTGCTGGTTCACCTGGGCCTGGCCTTGTTGTGGCGGCGGCCCGAATTCATCTTCATCGGCAACATGACGCTGGGGTTCCTGAACGGCGCGAAATGGCCGGTGATCGAAAGCTACATCGGCGCCGGTCGAGGGACCGCGGACACCGCGCGGGCCATCGGATGGTTCAACATCGCCTGGGCCGCCGCCGTGCCGCTGGCGCTGATCTTCGCCGGACCGGTCATCGGCTCGAACTATCCTCAATTCCTGTTTGTGGTCCCTGCCGCCGTGAACGTCGTCAGCCTGTTCCTGGTGCGGTCCCTTTCCGTCTCGCCGGTACATTTGCCGCCCGATCACCCGGAGCGACCATCCGAGCCGATGATGTTCCGGCTGAGCAACCTGCTGACGGGCAGCCGGCTGCTGCTGTTGTGCAGCTTCGCCTCAATGTGGGTCCTGGCCGCGCTGATGCCGAGCATTTTCAGCGTGCGGCTGGGGCAGAGCATTCAGTGGTCCAGCGGCCTGTCGAGCCTGGTGGACGTGGTGCGATGCGGCGCGTTCGTGCTGCTGTTCCTGTACAGCGGTTGGCACTTCCGCCTGCGGTACCTGGCACTGTCGATGGTGGGTCTGCCCCTTGGGTTCTTCATGGTGCTTTACGGCCCGAACTTGCCGGTCGTGCTGTCGGGCGAGGCGGTTTTCGGGCTGGCGGCGGGGCTGGTTTACTTCTCGGCGATGTACTACGCGATGGTCGTGCAGAACGCCGCCGTGGAGGCGGGCGGAATGAACGAGGGGATCATCGGCACCGGGTTCGCCATCGGCCCGGCCGCCGGATTGATCGGCCTGGCGCTACAGCACGCGCTGGGCGATAATCAGGTCGGCATGTTGCTGGGCCTCGGACCGGTCCTGGTGATTTGCACCCTCGTCGCAGCAAGCAGGCTTGTCAAAGCGAGATCTCGCTAAAACCCCAGCCCGACAATCCGTTCACCCTCGGCCTGCACATGAAGGTTCCTCTCCTATAATTCTCTGGAAAGATATCCATACGTGTGGAGACTTTGTCATGAAAAGCAAACTTCAGGAACAGACCTTGGACCCGGTGGCAACCGCGCCGGAGTTTTACAGGGTATTGTTTGAGAACGATCTGGTGCGAGTGTTGCAGGTCAACGTGCCGCCGGGCGGAAAGGCCGCGATGCATTCTCACCCGGACTACGCGGCGTACGCCTTGAGTCCGAGCAGGACGCGTTTCAGTTCACCCAAAGGCGGCGTCGAAACGTTGTCGATGGAGCCGGGAGAGGCGGTTTTCCGCACCGGGGAGACCCACGGGCATCAGAATATGGGCAACGAACTTGCCCGCACGCTGGTCTTTGAATTCAAGACGCAGCGCCGCTCCGGGCCCGCGTCACCATTGCCGAAACCGGATCTGCTCACAGTGGCCCCGCAGTTTTGTAAGGTGCTCTTGGACAACGGTCGATGCCGGCTGCTGGACATCCGGTTTTCCGCCGGCCAGGCCCTGGGCGTCCATGACACCCTCGACCAAATCGTTTGCCCGCTGATCGACGGCACGGTGCGCGTGACCTACCCCGATGGGATCCCCCAAGTGATGACGCTGGAACAGGGCAAGCCATTCTTCGTCAAAGCCACCGTCGTCAATGTGGAGAACATCGGCAGGAACGATGTGCATGTGGTGAAGCTTGATCTGAAGTCCTGACAAAATGACGAATGACGAATGACGAATGCTAAATGACGAATCAATAACGAATAATTCAATGTCAAATAACGAGTGGGGAGCAGTTGCACGATCAAGCAGGCGCTGGGGCGTTGCGCCTTACGTATTCGATATTGGTCATTCGCTTGTTCGTCATTGATTCGTCATTCGTCAATTGACATTCGTCATTTGACATTTTCTTCAACCTCGGCGATCTCGAAATCGACCTGGCCATCTCGACCGTAGCGGAAAACGCCGTCGTGGAAGAACGGCATGCAGTCCGCGACATACTGATTGTCCTGAAGCGTGAAGTATTGCAGGGTCATTTCTTTGCTCCGTAAACCACAACTTCGTGTTCGACGCACATGGCCGCCAGGCGGTCGGGGTGCGGCCTCGCGCCCACACCCGGCGCGGCGGAAGGTTCGATCCGCGACGGGCCGGTCATCCGCACTTCCGGACGGGAAAGGTCCGTCTTGTAAAATTTGTCCGACGGCACGATGTCATTCGCGTGCTTCATGTTCGGCAGCGTCGCCATCGCGACCATGAAACCGACCCCCAGGCTCGATTCCAGCATCCCCCCCACCCAACACGGAACGCCGGCCTGTTCGCAAAGGTCGTGAATGGCCTTGGCGGGCGTGATCCCGCCGACCCGACCGGGCTTGATGTTCACGAATCGGCACGAGCCCAGTTTCAGCGCCTGGCGCGCCTGCGAAACCGAGGTGATGCTCTCGTCCAGGCAGACGGGCGTGGCGATCCGCTTTTGCAGTTCGGCGTGATCGTTCAGGTCGTCGTAAGCCAGCGGCTGCTCGATCATGGACAGGCGATACCGGTCCAACTCCTGGAACATCGGCAAATCGTCCAGCGTGTACGAACTGTTGCAGTCGATGTGCAAGCCCAGATCGGGAAAAGCCTTTCGCACCGCCCGCAAGACCGGCAGATCCCAACCGCGACAGTATTTCAGTTTCACGTGGTGGTATCCGGCGTCTACGGCCCTTTGAATCTGCCCCAGCAGCGCGTCGATCGAGGCCGCCACCCCAAAGGCCGTGCCGACGTCGATAGGCCCTTCCCGCCCGCCCAGCACGCGCCACAGCGGCTGGTTCAGCGTCCGGGCGTGCAAATCCCACCAAGCCGTGTCCAGGGCCGCCTTGGCAAAGGGATTGCCCTTGTAGGCGGACAGGAGGTCCTGCAACTGCTCGCCCGATTCAACGACCTGCCCGACGAGGCGCGGGGCGAGAAAACGTCTGGCGACTTCGAAGGCGCCGGCCGCATATTCGGGGCTGTAGGTCGGTTCGCTCAGCGGGCATGACTCTCCCCATCCGTGCGCCTCCCCCGCGAAGATCTCGGCGATGACCGACTCGACTTCGAGGTCGCTGCCGTAGGCGGTCTTCCAGGGTTCGATCAACGGCATGCGAACCAGGTACAGTTCGATTCGGTCAATAGGGTGCATGGGCAACCTTCTACTTGAAAAGAGTCGAGGAGTGGATGGCGAGGAGCGAATCGGCGAAGAAACATCAAGAGCCTGGGGATCGTTGTTCGCCGCAGGCTCTTCGTGTTTGTCGTTTCTTTGCTTTTACTCCCTACTCTCCACGCTCCACTCCCCACTTCTTCCTGCGAAGCAGGGACAGCCCGCCCAGAACCAGCAGCGAAAGCGTGGCGGGCTCGGGCGTGATTTCAAAGTGACTGCTCCCGGTGGCCATGTCGTAGGGCGACAGGGTGAAGTCAAACTGCGATTGAATGCTGACCAGAGAGTCCGAAACCAGTTGGGTGCCTGTCGCCGGCTGCCCGTCATTCAGGGTGTTCATCCGATATGGAGAGGCAGTGAATCCACCCACCAGCGAGGACCAGACCGTCGGGCCGGCGCTGCTGGTGTAGATCGCCTGGTATGCCTTTCCACCGGGGTACAGCCCCGTGAGGGTCGCTCCGTCACCGTTGTTGTCGGTGATCGTAAGGCCCGCGACCGCGTAGGCCTGGGGGTTGACGATGTTGTCGAAACTCACGGTAGCGGAGTTGATGGTGAAGGTCGTATCCGCCGACCCCGCCGTGACGGCGACGCCCAAGGCCACAAACGGGTCGGACCTGTAAAGGGCCGTGACCTGGTTCACCGTGCCCAGCACCACTCCATTGGAAACAAAATTCACCGGCTGCGAAACATCATATTCGTAGTTCTGGCATTGGCCATTTGAAGTCAGGTCCAGGGGCAACAGCCAGGTTTCACTGGCGGCCAAGCCCTGCGACTGAACCTGGATTTGCAGGACATCTTCCCCGACCCAGGAGGCGCCGGCCACTTGCGGGAATATCCCGCATGCAACGATAATCAACGCGAACCCGGCGAGAATTCGCCGATTGCTAGAGAACGCCATAATTGTCTCCTTTCACATCGGACAGCGGCGATACCGAACAATTTTCGTTTAACTATATACGCCGGGGGGGGGTATGCAACTTCTATTTTCGTTTTTTTCCGTAAACGCGGTGTGAGTAGACTTTCCGGCACACGGCGAAACGACAACAACACGCCACACAGAACACGGAACCCCCCAGGGGAAACGGTGAAGAATCGGGGGTTCAGGCATGGTTCGTAACCTATTAGAACCTGCCGGGAAGCCACTGGAACGGGCGGGCGGCTCATTAGAACGGCCTGGGAAGCCACTGGAACCTGTTCGGAAGCCATTAGAACCCGCCCGCAAATCTGTAAGTATTGAATAAAAAGGATGTTATGCATTCCAGACCCCCATTCCGCGCGTTTTTCGCGCTATTTTACGGGATTTCCGCACATCCCTGGCGGTTCGTCGCACAAGGATTCTTCGGAGCGGGATCGCAATGATTAACGGATCAAGATGATTCAGAGACAGTGCCCATCCTGAAATCCGACCATGACCCCGATCATGCCCGTAAAGGGAGGGTCGTCCATGCGATCTCGCTGTGCTGCTGTCTTGCGGGTTGTCGTTGGGTGCCATGCAACGCCGTAAATTTTGAGCGGGGTGGGCGTGAAATAAGTCGTT
>CAZYDC010000200.1:0-8760 GCA_964646065.1 uncultured Planctomycetaceae bacterium
GTTTCCACCACGTGTTCGTCATGGAGTCACCCGAGGAAGTGGACGCCGCGACGATTACCCGCGTGCCGCTGTGGAACGACCTCCGCCACGAGCACGGCCCGTTCGACATCATCGGCGATGTGCATGGCTGCGCCACCGAACTGGAAGAGTTGCTGTGCCAACTGGGATACCAGGCCAGCGAAGACATGCCCGAAGACCCCGTCTGGAATCGCAATGTCTACCGTCATCCCGCCGGCCGGAAGGCAGTTTTCCTGGGCGACATCGTCGATCGCGGCCCGCGGATCGTGGACGCCCTGCGACTGGTGCGGAACATGGTGACAGCCGGGGCGGCCCTGTGCGTGCCAGGCAATCACGACATCAAGCTCATGCGGAAACTGCGCGGCAAGGACGTGCAGATTACCCATGGGCTGGCGGAGTCGGTCGCCCAGGTCGAGACTTTGGACGATTCCGTCCGCGCTGAGTTTTGCAGTCAGGCGGCGAACTTCTTCGACGACCTTGTCAGTCACTACGTGTTAGACGACGGCAAATTGGTCGTCGCGCACGCGGGCATGAGGCAGGAGATGCAGGGCCGCGGCTCGGGCGCGGTTCGCGAGTTCGCTCTTTACGGCGAAACCACGGGCGAGACCGACGAGTTCGGACTGCCTGTGCGGTACAACTGGGCGGCTGAGTATCGCGGGGCAGCCACCGTCGTCTATGGCCACACGCCTGTGCCGGAGGCCGAGTGGCTCAACCGCACGGTGAACATCGACACCGGCTGCGTCTTCGGCGGCAAGTTGACCGCCATGCGATATCCCGAAAAGGAGTTCGTTTCCGTCGCCGCCAAGCAAACCTACTGCCAGTCGGCCAAGCCGTTCCTGCCGGTCGAGCAGCAGGCTCCCGCATTGTCCGCACAGCAGCAGCAGGACGACCTGCTCGACGCCCAGGACGTGCTGGGCAAGCGGATCATCACCACGCGGCTCAAGAGCAACATCATTGTCCGCGAAGCCAACGCGACGGCCGCCCTGGAGGTCATGAGCCGCTTCGCCGCCAATCCCAAGTGGCTGATCTACCTTCCGCCGACCATGTCGCCCTGCGAGACTAGCACCGAGGATGGCTACCTTGAGTATCCAACCGAGGCCTTCACGTACTATCGCCAGGCCGGCGTGCCCAAGGTGGTATGCGAGCAGAAGCACATGGGCAGCCGGGCCGTGGTGATCGTCGCTCGCGACGCGGACGTTGCCCGCAAGCGGTTTGGCGTCGTCGGTGACGAGAGCGGCATCGTGTATACCCGTACCGGCCGGCGATTCTTCGACGACCGCTCGTTGGAGGAGGCGATGCTGGCCCGCGTGCGCGCCGGCATGGACACGGCCGGTTTCTGGGACGAACTGGCCACCGACTGGGCGTGCCTCGATTGCGAACTGATGCCCTGGTCGGCCAAGGCGCAGGAATTGCTCAAGGGCCAGTACGCCGCGGTTGGCGCGGCGGCGAAGGCATCGCTTGACCTTTCGGCGGATGCGATGGAGTGTGCTGTTGCCCGCAGCCCGGCGGCCGGGGCTCCAGCGAATGGCGCCGCGGACCCCGCTGCGATCCTGCAACGTGTCAAGGACCGCCGAGGGATGATCGATCAGTACGTGGCCGCCTACCGTCAGTACTGCTGGCCGGTGGCGTCGCTGGACGATCTCAAGCTTGCCCCGTTCCACCTGCTGGCAACCGAGGGCAAGGTGCATGTGGCCCGCGATCACGTCTGGCACATGGAAACACTGGCGAAAATCTGCCGGGACGACGAGAAGCTCCTGCTGGCTACACCGTACAACGTAATCGACGTGACCAACCCGGATGACGTGGCCGCCGGCACGCAGTGGTGGCTGGAACTCACCGGCCGCGGGGGCGAGGGCATGGTGGTCAAACCGATGGATTTCGTCGCACGCGACCGGCGGGGCCTGGCCCAGCCGGCAGTGAAGTGCCGCGGACGCGAATACCTCCGGATCATCTATGGCCCCGAGTATACCCAGCCACAGCACCTGGACCGCCTTCGTCATCGCGGCCTGGGGGCCAAGCGGGCCCTGACAATCCAGGAATTCGCCCTGGGTGTCGAATCCCTGGAGCGGTTCGTCCACCGCGAGCCCCTGCGCCGCGTCCACGAGTGCGTCTTCGGTGTGCTGGCCATGGAGAGCGAGCCGGTCGATCCACGGCTGTAATAAGGCATAGCGCCTTCGGGCATACCCCAGCGGCTGCGTAAGAACATGTCCGCAAGCCTGCGGCAAGCTGGATTCGTAACCTATTAGAACTTGTTTGGAAGCCACTGGAACCCGGTTTTCGGGCCTCCCAAAACTGTAAATACTGTATTTACATCCTATTACAATTTCGGCGTCGCCTTTTCTCGCATGTTCTGAAATTTCGCTTGTGTCTGTCCGGCGCTCCTTACACAACCCATAGTGGTTCGCCCTGGACCGCATGCAGGATGCCGGAAACCGAAGACCGGAGACGATCTCAGACAGGAAACGCTCAGAAGGCAAGTGTGATCTGAAATCACAGCCTTCTGGTACACCTTACACCACTTATGATCGAGACGGTGATTTCTCCCGGTGACCTTGTCCAGGTCTGCTTCAGTACTCGTCATCCGACCTTCGTCGTTCATCATTTGCCTCGACCTCAGGGCGATGGCCGTCCCCCGGCCGCCGCCTCTTCACCCGCAGACTCCAAATCGGTCCGCAGCGTATACGCGACAAAATCACATATCTTCTATAATATACTATACACGTAGCTAGGTTTTGTCGACAACAAATTTAAATGAAGAAGATGAAGCATCCATGTAAGTCGTTGTCTGGCTGCGGTTAATCATCAAGAAGATTTATTTTGCCTGATGAATAGCCCCTTTTATCCACGTTCTTCGAGTTCTGCGGAGATCTATTCCAGTTGGACACTATGGCGGAAATACGCCTGACCGGCCCTTTTGAGGCGTTATGCTTCGGGTAAGCTTCCGTCCGCCGCCAGCCCGACCAATTGCCAGGCAATCCGTCCGATCGGCGCGTCCAAGGCGGCGAGACGCTCCCGATTGGCCGTCACGTGCGATGACGCCGCCGCGTGTCGATTCGCGATCACACTCCTCCGATGGGACGACAGTGCCGGAATGTGGCTCGCCATGTCAGAAATTGGGCCTCAACGCTGTGCTTTCCTTTGCGGGCCGACCACAACATCCGGTCTTAAATCTATCAACTGCCAGACAATCCGTCCGTTGGCCGCGTCCGGGGCGGCGAACCGCCGGCGATTGGCCGCCGGATCCGCCGACGCGGCGGCATAGCCTCGCCCTGCTTTGCCCGCTCGTACAGCAGTCATTCACGTCGGTCCACCGGACACCCTAAATCCGTCAAAATGCGGCTTGGGCCGCGGAGGTCGCGGAGAAACTGAGAAAAGCAAGAACTATGAATTATGAAGGAAGCGAATAAAACTCTTCACCCCGCTGATTCGTTTCGTCTTTGCCGCTCTCAGTTTCTCTGCGGCCTGGGCAACTAATCTGTCCGCATTTTCAGAGCAGTCTCGGTTACAAAGTCACCCTGACACCCTGCGACCAAGCCGCCGCCTGACCCTGTTTTTCGGAGCAGAAAAATGTCAACGAAGACGGCTCAAAATACTTGTCGCAAATCTTGGCGCATGGACGTGGATTTGACGGTATTTCGTCAGATTCCGGTAGATCGAATGCAACGACGCGCAACGAAAGCGAAAAGGCTGGAAATGCATTGAGGTATCGCGTAAACTCTTTGATTCCTGCTTCGTGCTGCAAGTGGAGAGGTGCCAGAGCGGCTGAATGGGCCGGTCTCGAAAACCGGTGTGCCTTCGGGTACCGCGGGTTCGAATCCCGCCCTCTCCGTTGGGAAATGAGCACCCCTCGCAAGGCCTTGCATTCATAGGCGTTGCGAGGGGTGTTTTGATTGACACACCGAACTGTGCCAAAGTGTGCCAATCGCGGGAGTCCGCGAACGCCATTGCGGGTCGGGTTTCCGCCGGCTGCCGGCTGCTCGTCGCGTTGTCCGTCACGGTGTACATCGTCTCTTCGTGCTATCCATGCCCATGCCGCTGGGCGCCTTTGTGAGTGCGGCTCCGAGGTCGGCTACGTCGCCGGCCTCGGAAACCGCGTTTTCCAATACGTCTATTATAACGACTTTTCGGGGTCCGTGTTGGACACCCTGAACCAAGCGACGTCATGCCGCTTCGTCGGGTCTGGTGAAGTTGATTTTCTTCATCTCGGTCTGCGCCCGACTATCGCGTAGATGGTAGTAGTGCCGTACCATTTTCGAATCCTTATGGCCCAGCCAGTTCATCACCATCAGCATGTCGGGAATGTGGCTGGCGCACTCTGAGCAAAAATAGTGCCTGAATGAATGCAGCCGCCCCTTTTCAATTTGAGTTGCCATGCCACGGTTCTGAAATGCCTTGGCCACAGCAGGAAGAACGGTTTGGACAAGGCGGTTCCGCACGGTGTCCGACTTGAGCCTGCCGCCCAGAGGGCCGTGGAACATCAATTCATCACGGGACTGAGGCATCTGTTCCAGAACCGGCCTCAGCTCCGGACTGATGGGGAACGACCGATCGCAGCGATTTTTCGTCCTCCGTCGGAGTGCCTTCTTGGCCGGGCCGGAGTCCGGGTCGTTGGTGATGTGGATGATGTTGTGCTCGAAATCCACATCGGCTGGCCGCAGGGCCGCCAACTCCGAGATCCGCAAACCTGTGCAGGCCAAGGCCAGGCACACTTGGCCCAACCACAGGGAGTCGTCGTGTTCGCGACAATATTCTACGATCGCGACGACCTCCTCTTTCGTGTAGCAATACGTTGGCGAGTCGTCGGACTTGGACAACTTGAGCACGATAGGGTTAGCTCTTTCTTCACGGACATCAGGTTCGTACAGTCGGCGTGCAAGGCGGCGACTGTCGCGCCCGTTGCGTTCAGTAGGCGAAGTATCCGGTCCTGGTCCTTCAGGCATGGAAGCCAGATCGGTGCCTTCCGTAGTTTCTCCTGCGAAATATTCTTGGCCTCAGTGCCGTTCGCTGCTGCCTCGATAAATCGACGGCAAACTCGCGACCTTAATGCCCATAGCAGAAACTGGTCCCGAACTTTCCGCGGATCGGGGACGAGGCGGAGCGTCTTGTCGCTCAGCATCAAGCCGCCTCTGGTCCGGTTGACAATGCAGGCACGCCCAACGCCAGAAGGTTGAGCATTTGCCCGAGTGACAAGAATAAAGCCTGGCCTTACTTCATATTCAACATCAAAGTCCGACGGGATAAACAGGGCCTTGTTTTCCTGCTCTTGGAATGATTCGTCACCAACGGCGCTGACTTTCAGAACAGCATGACCGCGCCGACGAGGTGCTTTATCGCCTGCGAGCTATCCCGCTGGCCGTGCAGACCGATGGCCTAGTCCGGGCCAACTCCATATTCTTCTGGACCGGCGGGTTGACTGCTGCACGCCGGACTCTTGCCGGCTATGATCCCCTTGAGGACGTCTCCGATGGCCAAGACCACACTGGATTGTCCTTGGGCTTGCCTACCTTGATGCATTTCCTCCTCAAACAGTGACACGCCGAGCGCGGCAGCATTACTCTCCGCTTCTGACAAGGCAGTGATTCCGTCATCCGCCGCCCAGAGGATTTCGGCGATGCGACGCTGCTCGTCCTTCGGCGGCAGCGGGAACTCGTAGTCGGCCAGTTGGGACCAGCGGGTACGGGGCGACAACGATCCGGCGGACGTGCCGAGCGCGTGAGCGAAGAACCCCTCCGATTGCACAATGAACGGCAGCAGTTCAGGGATCAGTGCGTCCCCCTTGGGATCGAAGGTGAGGATGTCGCTGGAGCAGATGCCGTCGAATTCGGCCACGGCGACCTTCCGCTGATATGCCCGCCGCTTGCCGAACAGCACCTGTCCCTTGCGGAATCGCTTGGTGAAAGTGGTGTCGCTCCCCTCGATCATGCCCCAGCGCCGGATATGCAGGTTCTCGCTATCCATGTGCTCCAAGCCGACAAAACGATCCAGCCCCGCATCGAGCGGGTTCCGCTCTACGAGGTTGATGTTCTCCACCACGTCGCCGAACTTCACAGATGGCCAGTCTTGCTTCCGAGCGGTAGTCACTCCTCACCCTCCTCATTCGCACCTTGCGACGTGGCTGTTTGAACAGCATATACCAACGCCTGCTTTCCCTTGAGGATGGCTGTGATGAGCGGCACAAGAAAAGCCGTGTCCACTGCGCGCGTGCCGATGTAGCCGGAGCGGATCAAACCGAGAAACTCGGTTTCACGAAGATATCGACCTTTGAGCCCTTCATAGCAGACACGCGGGCCACCCTTGGGTCCCTTCGCGTCGTCACTCTCCAAGAACAGGTCCAGATGTTCCAGCGGAAGCAGGATGTTGCCCTGTGCCCCCGCCTGAAAACGTTTGGCGAACTTGAAGTAAAACGGCTCGGCATTCAGCCGGTAATCTTCAGGGCACACGGAACTTCGCAGCTTGGCCATCCGAGCTTTCTCAGCATAGAATTGCTGATCCGGCCGGAATACCCACGCGGGCGGTCCTTTCCTATCTTCTTGCTCTTCCCGTTCCAACATTTTGTACTGCACCATGACGACGTTGCTCATCGAGGTGTTCACGTACACGAGATCGACCCCAAACGCCTTTTCGAGCGGGGTTCGATTTGCCGTATAGACATCGAGCCGCTCCTGGCCACTGACGAATACAGCGTGCCCGGTTGCGTCACTCTCGATCAGCGTGTACCCAGGGATGGCACGAGCATCGTGGGCAATCAGGTTATCTTCGAGAATGTGGTCAATTTCATAGAACTGTAGCGAGCCATCGGCTCTGCCCTTTGGCGCGATGAGAGCGGCGCTCGCGTGCTTGGCCACTCACGCGGGCTGCGGTATCGATCTGACGATTATTGCGTTTCATCTGACGATTCTCTGACGATTACGTTTTGGCCGCCAGCACGTAGCTGGTGGACCTGCCACGGCCTTGGCTCTTGGCCAAACCAAGGCTAATTAACAGCTTGAAGTCCCGTGTCGCGGTGTCTCGCGTGACACCGAATTCAGCTTCGCAGCGGCGGCTGGTCAACTTCTCGCCCTGGACAAGCAGCGATACCATTCTTTTCTGGCGGTCGCTGAGTTGGGCTTCATCCACCCACGTCACCGCCGGGCGAACGGGCGTTTTGGCCTCGCCGATAACCAGCGGAATGCCGTTGTTGCCCCAATAACCCGCACGGCGACGAACGTTTGATCCAGAACATCATTGCCTACTCGAAGTTGGTTCACAAAGGGAATCACCGTTGTTCCCAACCCCATTGCCCCCATTGCGGGCACGCGCCGGGACCATCGCTATTATTCAGGCGGCATGGCTTTCGGCCCAGGAAGTTTATGGTCATCTCCGACCGATCCGTCGAAACCATCGCGTGTGCGCTGGTCCGATGGCGCTGCCCGGTGTGCCGGCGAACCTTTACCGAATACCCGTTTTTTGCCGCGCCGCACAAGCGATATTTGCGCCCACAGATGATGATCCGAGCCCTGCAATATGTGGAGGATGACGCCGTCAGCTACCGCAAAGGGGTGCTTCAATCTTTCCTCCCCATCTTCCACCCGGAGGCGCCCACGCAACCTTCCGACACGGAATCGGATTTCATTGTGCAGCAGGGGCCGCCAGTCATGGCGCATTCCTCTCTGTACCATTGGGTTTCTACGCTGGGCGTGTGTCGTGACAACACCCGCGAAGCCCGAGGGCCGCCCTTTGTGCCGGCACAGTGGAAATTCACCACGCCTTTGCGGAGAGATATCCTGATCGCCTGCCGCAGCCGGTGTCGCCAGGCACCATCGCTATTCGCATAAGAATTCCGACAACTCCGGTACGTGCTTTCCGCTGCGCATTTCTCGCCTCTGGGCGTCCCGTCAGTCATCGTGGCTTTCCGCTGATGGCACCGATCTGGGGAATTACGATGAATCCTGCCGACCTCGCGGTTGCCGGCGCCCGCCCCATTTGGGTCCGTTCAAATTCTCACCGACTCTGCAACGATGTGCTGCCTCCTGTCGTGTACGCTGATGGTTTCTGAAGCCTGTGCCAAACGTCCACCAGGGGCGTCCGGCGCGGGCGGAGTCAATCAGTGAGGATAAGCGAATGGAAGCGTGGTGGACCGAGAAAAACGAAACATCGCCCGAAAAGCCAATGCTGAAGGCGGTGGCTTATTATCGACATTCTGCCGAAATAGGGCAGGAGAACTCGGTCGAGATACAACAAGACAACGTAGTCGGCTTTGCCAAAAAGCATGAC
Organism: uncultured Planctomycetaceae bacterium; assembly: GCA_964646065.1. GTDB lineage: Bacteria > Planctomycetota > Phycisphaerae > SM23-33 > SM23-33 > CAZYDC01. The sequence continues at coordinate 8,272 of CAZYDC010000200.1, forward strand.
ATCGAGATCATCCACGAGTTCGCGGATCGCGGAAAGAGCGGCCTGAATGCTGAGGGGCGACCAGCATTCAACGAAATGATGCAATGGGTGCGAACGCGATACGATTTTGAACTTGTGCTGGTCCTGGATGTCAGCCGGTGGGGGCGGTTTCAGGATACTGACCTGTCGGCGCACTACGAGTCCCTCTGCACGCAGCACGGCAAGCAGGTGGTTTACACCAACATTGGCTTCGGCCGCGACGAAGACCGACTGATCAACCAGTTGCGCAAAAGCATCGACCGTTACCAAAGCGCCGAATACAGCCGGAAGCTGAGCAAGACGGTCTTTGAGGGGGCAGCGAAGGTCGCCAGGCAGGGCTATCGTCCTGGCGGTCCCCCGCGGTACGGGTTCCACCGCATGATGCTTGACGAGCATAAGAAACCCGACCGCATCCTTCAGCCGGGACAGCGCAAGGCCATCCAGAACGGGCGGGTGATCCTGGTGCCCGGC
>CAZYDC010000201.1:0-8748 GCA_964646065.1 uncultured Planctomycetaceae bacterium
AATTGCTCCGTGACCCCGCCAACGAGGTCGTCAAGGATTCCGCCAGCGGGCGGGTGCTGCGGCGGCATCTTCGCGTGGGCGGCCACGACATGGAGGTCTATATCAAATGCCCGCGCCGGAAGCACGCGTGGAAACTCCCGCTGGACTGGCTGCGGCCGTCACGGCCGAAGCGGGCGTTTGCGCTGGGCCACCAACTGCTCAACCGCCGCATCGCGACGGCGCTGCCGTTGGCGTACCTGGAGCGGCGCGTGGGTGCGGTGCGGATGGAGAGCGTGCTGATTACCGAGGCCGTCAACAGCCCGCTGCTCAAATCGTTCCTGAACACCTGGCTGGCCCGCCCGCCGCAAGGCGACGTCCACCTGACCGTGCCCCAGCAGCGACACCTGGCCCAACAGGTCCTCGCCGAAATGGGGCGAATGCTCCAGCGCCTGCACGACAAGGGATACTCTCACCGCGACCTCAAAGCTGGGAACCTGCTGGTGCGGTGGGAAGGCCCGAGTCCCGAGCTGGTGCTGCTGGACCTGGACGGCCTGAAGCGGACGTGTCACATCACGCAGCGGCGGCGATACCAGGGGCTCATGCGGCTGAACGTTTCGCTGCTGGAGTGCCCGGTGGTGAACCACGAGGGGCGCTTGCGGATGTTGCTGGGCTACCTGCGGCGGCCGGGCGTGGGGCGGATCAACTTCAAACCGTATTGGCGGACGCTGGAGGTGTGGTCGGCGCGAAAGCTGCGAAAGCAGATTCGCTCGCGTCAGCGCCGCCAGAAGGGTACGCGGAGGCCCAAGGCATGAGCGTGGGCATGTGCATTCGTGGCGCGGACGTCTCGTCCGCGTGTGGCGAGGGCGTCTCGCCCTCGTGTCTCGCGGACATCCTGTCCGCGTCTTCGCTGTTTCCGGCTGTTTCTTCTTTTTTTTCTTATTCTTTGGCGCAGCAAGAGCAAAATCAAGAACAACAGCAACAGCAACAACAAGACGCAGGCAAGATGCCTGCGACACACGCGGACAAGATGTCCGCGTCACGCGGCGCGGGCCTGGGCATTGCTCCGCGTCGCGTGCTGATCATCAAGCCCAGTTCCCTGGGTGACGTGGTGACGGCAATGCCCGTGCTGCGGGGAATCCGCCGGACGTTCCCTGAGGCGCAGGTGTCCTGGCTGGTGGCCCGGAGCTGCACGGACCTGATCGGCCACGACTCGGCGCTGAACGAGGTGATCCTGTTCGACCGCCGTCACCTGGGCAAGGCTTGGCGGTCGCCTCGGGCCGCGTGGGATCTGCTGGCCTTGCTGCGGCAGTTGCGGCGCGGCGAATTCGACTGGGTGATCGACCTTCAGGGGCTGCTGCGCAGCGCCCTGTTTGCCGCCTTCACGCGGGCGCCGGTTCGCTGTGGTTTTGCCGACGCGCGGGAAGGCGCCGCGATGTTTTATTCCCACGCGGTGAAGGTCCAGGCCCAGCACACCGTCGAGCGGAACCTGGAACTGGCGGCCTACCTGGGCATCGACGCCCGACCAGAGGATTTCACGCTGGAGGTCTCGCCGGAGGGAAAGGAGTTTGCCCAGAAATTCCTGCGCGACCACAACGTGCGGGAAAAAGAATTCATTGTCTGCGTCCCGCCGACCCGCTGGCCGACCAAGCTCTACCCGGTGCGGCACTGGCGAACGGTGGTGGGGGCGCTGGCCTCGCGGCGGCCGGTGGTGCTGATGGGCGCGCCCGGCGACCGGGAATTGTGCGAGGCGATCCTGTGTAGCACGGGCATCCTGCCCGTGTCTTCTCCTGTGGCATCCGCCGCAGGCGGACCCTCGGCTGTGTCTTCTCCGTCCAACCCGGCCAAGGCCTTGGCCGGGCTTTCGGAAGTTACTGGTTTGACCCTTCCTCGCATCTTTAATCTCGCGGGGCAAACCTCCGTTGCTCAGATGGTCGCCCTGATCGCGGCCTCGGGGGGTGTGATTTGCAGCGACTCGGCCGCGAAGTTCATCGCCCCGGCCGTCGGCGTAAACGCAATCGCCTTGCTGGGCCCCACGCGAGTCGAAGCCACAGGCCCGTACGTGCCCGGCCCGCACGTGCAGGCAGAATCGGTCATCGCGCCCGTCGCCTGCCAAGGCTGCCTTCAACGCCGCTGCCAACATTGCGTCTGCATGGAACTGATCGACCCCAAGCGGGTGATCGACGCGACCCAGCGACTGTTTCGTTTGTAGTGTCGCCGTAAGGCGATTCTTGGTTCGTAGTGTCACCGTAAGGTGATTCTTTGGCTGGCTATTGCCCCAGGAGAAAAGAAGCCCCATACGGGGCCACTACGAACCTTAGCGCAAATTTTGTGTGTGCCTGACGGGAATTGAATAGCCGATAGCGATCATGTAGTGTATAATCTTGGGTTCAATGTCCCTTCTGGGGACAGGGCTATTGCTCCCCTAGCGATCTGGTGATCCTCCAAGAGCTAAGATAAAAGGAAGAGACTGTTGGCACAGTTAGACGAAAAGAAAATGGTAAGCCTCGAAAAAATCAGAAACATCGGTATCTCGGCGCACATCGACTCGGGCAAGACGACCTTGAGCGAGCGCATCTTGTATTATTCCGGGCGGATTCATCGGATGCAGGAGGTCAAGGGCGACGGTGACGGCGCGACCATGGACTTCATGGACCTGGAGCGCGAGCGGGGCATCACCATCACCTCGGCGGCCACGCAGATCGAGTGGGACGATCACGTGTTCAACCTGATCGACACCCCCGGACACGTGGACTTCACGGTCGAGGTCGAGCGCAGTCTGCGCGTGCTGGACGGCGCGATCATGGTGCTTTGCGCGGTGGGCGGAGTGCAGAGCCAGTCGGTGACGGTGGACCGCCAGATGAAGCGGTACAACGTTCCCCGCATCGCGTTCATCAACAAGATGGACCGCACCGGGGCCGACTCGGCCAAGGTGATTAACGAGCTGGAGGGCAAGCTCGGCCTGACGCCGGTGGCGTTGCAAATCCCCATCGGAGCGGGAGTGGAGTTCGAGGGCGTGATCGACCTGATCGCGATGAAGGCCCTGCGGTTCGAGGGCGCCAACGGCGAGAAGACGATCGTCGAGGACATCCCCGTGGCGCTGGTCGGCGAGGCCGACGAAGCCCGCGAGAAGATGCTCGACGCCTTGAGCATGTGCAACGACGAACTGATGGGCAAGCTGCTCGAAGGCGACGACGTCAGCGAGCAATTGATTATCGACACCGTGCGGATGGGGACCGTCGGCAGGGAGATCGTGCCCGTGCTGATGGGCACCGCGTACAAAAATAAAGGCATCCAGCCGCTGATGGACGCGGTTTGCCGCTACCTGCCCAGTCCGCTGGACCGCAGCAACGTCGCGATCGACCACGACAACGCCGAGGCCGAGGTGACGCTGAGCTGCGACGCCTCCGCGCCGCTGGTGGCGATGGCGTTCAAAGTGGTGGACGAGAGTTTCGGACAGCTTACCTATACGCGCGTCTACCAGGGCACCATCCGCAAGGGCACGCAGGTCACCAACGCCCGCACGGGCAGGGGCCATCGCGTCGGGCGAATCGTCCGAATGCACGCCAACGAGCGCGAGGACATCGACGAGGCCGCCGCCGGCGACATCGTGGCCCTGGTGGCCGTGGACTGCGCCAGCGGCGACACCTTCTGCGACGAGTCGCTCAACGTTTCGCTGGAGCGCATGTTCATCGCCGACCCGGTCATCAAGCTGGCCGTCACGCCCGCCTCCAGCGCCGACCAGGACCGAATGGGCAAGGCGCTCAACCGGTTCATGAAGGAAGACCCCACGTTCCGCGTTTCCACCGACCCCGAGACCAGCGAAACCTGCATCGAGGGCATGGGCGAGCTGCACCTGGAAATCTACGTCGAACGCATGAAGCGGGAGTACAAAGCCAACGTCACCGTGGGCCTGCCCAAGGTGAGCTATCGCGAGGCCCCGACCATCGAGGCCGAGTTCGACTACAAGCACAAGAAACAGACCGGCGGCAGCGGCCAGTACGGCCACGTCGTGGGGCGCATGGTGCCCATCAACGTGGGTGACGAAGGCTTCCCCTTCTTCTTTGAGGACGCGGTCCGGCAGGGGCGCATTCCCAGCGAGTTCATTCCCGCCTGCGAAAAGGGTTTCGAGGAGGCGATGAAGAAAGGCCCGCTGGCCGGGTACGTGATCGTCGGCGTGCGGATGGTTCTGGAGGACGGGTCGTATCACGACGTGGACTCCAGCGAAATGGCCTTCCGTACCGCGGCGATCGGTGGTTTCCGCCAGGCGTTCCTGCGGGCCAAGCCCGTGCTGCTCGAACCGATCATGAAGGTCGAAGTCGAATGCCCGCACCAGTACCAGGGCACCATCGTCGGCGACCTCAACAGCCGCCGCGGAATGGTCCTGGGCACCGAAAACCGCGAAACCTACACCGTCGTCCAGGCCGAAGTGCCCCTGGCGACCATGTTCGGCTACTCCACCGTCGTGCGAAGCCTTTCGCAAGGCATGGCCACGTTCAGCATGGAATTGGCCCGCTACGGTAAGGTGCCCACCAAGATCGCCGACGAGATCATCGCCAACCGCAAGAAAGAAGCGGCGGCCCGAGGATAAACCGACTTGTCACGGCGTAGTTCTGACGAAGCCGGAAGGGCGAGGAGCGAAGAGCGAAGGGCGAAACAGCAAAGAGACAACAAGAGCCCGCCGGATCGTCAGATCCGCGGGCTCTTTGCTTTTGTTGCTTCTTCGCCGTTTCGCTCCTCGCCTTTCACCCTTCGGTCTTGCATTCCGGGGCCGGCTTATGTACAAACCCGTTCATTAACGAAGGAGCACTCATGCAATCGATGACTTCCGCGCAGCGATGGCGGGCGACGTACGAAATGAAACCTGTGGACCACCTGTTCCGCAAGGAGTTCTACATCTGGGACACGGCCATTGAGCGTTGGCAAACCGAGGGCATGCCCGCCGACGCCGACCGGGCGAAACTCTTCGGCTGGGACGAGTGGCCCGTCACCGGGCCGGGGCGCCTGGGCTGGTGCGAACCCATGTTTGTGCCCGGAATGCAGGACGTGATCCTCGAGACGACCGAGGAGTACGAGATTCTGCGCGACAACGCCGGACGCACCGTGAAGGTCTTCAAGGGCAAGCGGCACGGATTCATGCCGACCTATCTCAAGCACGCGGTGGAGTGCGACAAGGATTGGGAACAGAACGTCGCGCCGATCCTGGACCACAAAACCGCCAGCCGGTACGACGACAATTTCTGGAAGGACCTGGCCGCCATCAAGTCCGAGCAGGCCGCGGGAAAGTGGGTCTGGCAGCAGGGCGTCGGCGGGTACATGTACCTGCGGGCGCTGGCCGGTCCGGAGGGCATCTGCTATATGGTCGTGGACAATCCGGCCCTGGTACACAAGATGATGCAGCGGTGGCTGGACATGGCCGAGGAGGTCACGCGAAGGGCGCAGGAGTTCGGCATCGAGTACGACGAGTTGTTCTTCGGCGAGGATATTTGCTACAACCACGGCCTGTTGATCAGCCCGGACATGGTGCGCGAGTTCATCTTCCCGTACTACCAGCAACTGCTGGCCAACATGCGGAGCCGCCAGAAGCGCCGCATCTATTTCCAGATCGACACCGACGGAAACTGCGACGAGGCCCTCGACCTGTACCGGAGCATCGGCATGGACGTGCTGAGCCCCTTCGAGGTCGCTGCCGGCAACGACGTGCTGGCCGTGGCGAAAAAGTACCCCAATCTGGTGATGACCGGTGGAATCGACAAGCGCGTTCTCGCGCTGGGCAAGGAGGCCATCAACGATTACCTCACGCGGCTGATCCCGTACATGGTCAAGCGCGGCGGATACATCCCCACCTGCGACCACGGCGTGCCGGATAACGTGTCTTTTGAAAACTACATGTATTACCGGCAACGGATGCTTGAGTTGGATCACTGAACGCAGAGCGTGGGAAACAGCGTGGCGCGTAGCGCGTGGAGCGTAGGGCGTAAGAAACAGCAAAGACCGTAACAGCGAAGAGAAGACGCGGAGCGTAATGCGAGAACGGGAATTTCGCGCGTACGTTTTCTTTGTCGTTACGTTCTTTGCTTCTTCTTACGGTCTTCGCCGTTTCTTACGCCTTACGCCCAACGCGCCACGCTCCACGGTCTTCATCCGCCGCACCAGCTTTCGGCGTCCCTCATCATGGAGCAGAGCTGGGAACAAATATGGTCATACTCGTCGTCCAAGTGACGGTAAACATCAGGCGTGATGTAGTGGCATGAGAGAGCGGAATCCAACCAGGATTGCGTTTCGGCAGCTTCAGCGTCGGCATCGGAGAGTTTGTTGACAAAGGCTGCGACATAGCGGCGTTTCCGCCATGCTTCGGCAATGTTGGCGCAAACCGACCTGGAGGACCGGCGAATCTGGTCGGTCAACGAGTATTTTTCCTCGGACGGAAAACGCTTGGAGATCTCAAATATCTCGTTTGCCGCCTTCAACCCAAGTTTGTAAACGTCCAAGTCCCGAAAATGCCGCGCCAACGCCATAATTACGCCCCGCTCTCTTAATTTGTCGTTACGCTCTTCGCTGTTTCTTACGTTCTTTGCTTCTTCTTACGGTCTTCGCCGTTTCTTGCGCCCCACGCGCCACGCTCTACGACTTTCCGCCGCTGTCCATAAACTGCGTCTTGTAAAGGTGGTGGTATAGTTCGCACCGCTTGAGCAGTTCTTCATGCGTACCGCTGTCGATCAGGGTGCCGTCGGCCATCACCACGATCCGGTCGGCCGAGAGCACCGTCGCGAAGCGGTGGGCGATCATCAGGCTCGTCCGGCCCTTGATGAATTCCTCCATGGCCTGCTGGATTCGGCGCTCGCTGTCGCTGTCCACCTGGCTCATGGCCTCGTCGAAAATCAGGATCGCCGGGTCCCGCAGAATCGCCCGGGCGATGGAAATCCGCTGCTTCTGCCCGCCCGAAAGCGTCGTGCCGTGCTCGCCGACCATCGTGTCGTAGCCGTCGGGCAGGTCGTGAACGAACTCGTCCACGAATGCCTTGTGCGACGCGGCCAGCACGTCTGCCTGGTGCGGGTGCCGCAGGCCGTACGAAATGTTCTCGCCGATCGTCGCGTGGAACAGCACGCTGTCCTGCGTCACCAAGCCGATCTGCCGCCGCAGCGAACGATACGACACCTGCGTGATGTCCTGGCCGTCGATCAGGATCACCCCGCTGGTGGGGTCCAGCAGCCGCGGAAGCATCGAAACCAGCGTGGTCTTTCCCGATCCGTTGGGGCCGACGATGGCGACCCTCTGCCCGACCTGGATTGTCAGGTTGAAGTTCTTCACCGCGTCGGTGGCGGCGCTGGGATAGCGGAAAGACACGTCGCGGAATTCAAGGCTCCTGGCGTGCCGGGGCAGCGTGATGGCGTTGGCCGCGTGCGGTTCTTCCGTCGCGTCCTGAAGCTCGAAAACCCGCTTGGCCGCCGCGTCGGATTGCTGGAATTTCGTGGAAACCTTGGCCAGCTTTCGTACGGGGTCGAACAGGGCGAAGAGCGTGCCCATCCAGGTCAGAAACACGTAGCGGTCCATCTTGTAGAACTCGCCCCAGATGGTCATGCCCTTGAACACCAGGCACCCGGCCAGGCCGGCCGCCACCAACGCCGCCACCAGCCCCAACAGTTCGACCGACGGGCCCGTGATCGCGTCCAGCAGTTCCATTTTGTTTTGCTGTTTCACCAGCTTGCGATTCACGCGGAAGAACCGTTTGCGTTCCGAGCCTTCCATCGTGTAGGCCTTGACCACGCGGATGCCCTGGAGCGTTTCGCCCAGCACGGCCAGCATGAGCGACCAGCTTTCCAGCGCCTTTCGGCTGGCGCGGTGCATGCTCTTGCCCAGTCGCCGGATCACGAAGTACGCGGGCGGCCCGGCCAGCACCGCGATGAGCGTCAGTTGCCACGACAGCAGCAGCGCCGGGATCAGCGTGCCGATGGCCTTGGCCGGTTCGACCATCGTTTTGCCCAGCAGCGTGTTTTGCCCGCGGGCCAGTTCGTTGGTGTCCTGGATGAACCGGCTGGTGGCGTCGCTGACCCCTTTTTCGGAAAAGAACGTCGTCGGAAGGTGCAGCACCTTGTTGTAGTTTTCGCAACGCAGGTCCATGATGCCCAGCCAGATCGCCGTGCCGACCAGGTATTCCTGGACGAACGAGAAGAGGCAACGGACGATGTTGATCACCAGCAGCACGATCAGGAGCTGCACGAACATCGCGAATCGTCCGGCGTAGGTGGTCGGCTCGGGAATGGCCCGGACGACGCCGATCACGAATTGAACCGCGCGGTCGCGAAGGCCGCCCCAGAAACCTTCCTTGGCCGCCGCGGAAGAGATCGTGCAGGTCCTTTTACCATGCCCGTCAAACACCAGCAGGCTGAATTCCTGTCCGGGCGGCATGGTGCTGATCTCGCGGGCGACGACCCGGGGGTCGAAGGACGCGGCGGTCTTGTCGATCTCGGCCGGGCCCGACGATGCGACGCTGCCGGGGCTTGTGCGGATCAGTTGCAGGAGATACCAGCGGGGCTTGAGCCCGGCGCGGTGGCCCGGGCCGTCGGCATCCACCTTGATGATCTCCAAGAGGCTGGTCGCGGGCAAGCCCGGAAGCTGGAGTTTCTGGCTGATTTCCCCCGCGAAATCGGCAGAGACCGGCACCACGTCCAGCTTGACCCCCAGGCGGTCCTCGGCCGACATGCTGTACACCCAGCCGTGCAGGCCTTCGTCGGAAATCAGGATCTTGGCCGCGGGCAGCATCATGCCCAG
>CAZYDC010000202.1:0-8712 GCA_964646065.1 uncultured Planctomycetaceae bacterium
GGGCATTACCGATTTCGCCGTGCATGAACTGGGGGACATCGTGTTCCTCGAACTGGCCTGCGCGGACAGGGACGTCAAACAGGAAGGCACGTTCGGCGTGGTCGAATCGGTCAAGGCCGCCGTCGATCTATGCTCGCCCATCAGCGGACACGTCGTCGAGGTTCACGCCGACCTGGCCAACGACTTCGCGATGCTCGCGAGCGACCCCTTCGGCAACGGCTGGATGATCAAGGTCAAGCCCGCCAACCTGAAGGAACTGGATTCGCTCATGACGGCGACGGAGTATGAGGTGTACGTCAAGACGCAAGGGCATTAGAAATGACGAATGTCGAATGATGAATGACGATTACTGAAAAGGCCTGTCTGTATTTGTCATTCGGTCATTCGATATTGATTCGTCATTCGACATTCGACATTTGTCATTATTGTTCGCCAAGACTCAGTGTTTCGGAGAAACCTATATGCCATTCATCGCCAACACGGACCAGCAGCGTGCCGAAATGCTCGCGGCCATTGGTATGACGGCCGAGCAGTTGTTCGCGGACTTTCCGCCGGACTTGCGGGCCAAACCGCTGAACCTTCCGCCGGGGCTGTGCGAGCAGGAGGCCCGCGCACGGCTGGCGCGGCTTTCCGAGCGGAATGCGCCGCGACTGGTGAGCTTCCTGGGCGGAGGGTTCTACGACCACTACGTGCCCGCCGCCGTCGATGCCGTCACCTCCCGAAGTGAGTTCTCCACCGCCTACACGCCCTACCAGCCGGAAATCTCGCAGGGCACGCTCCAGGCGATTTATGAATTCCAGTCCGCCATCTGCCGCCTGACCGAAATGGAAGTCGCCAACGCCTCGCTCTACGACGGCGGCACGGCCATCTACGAGGCGATCATGATGGCCCTGCGGACCACCGGCCGAAACCGCGTGATTATGGACCTGGGCGTCAACCCGATCTACCGCAAGATGGTCGTCAGCTACACCGGCAACCTGGGCATTGAGCTGGTGGAACTGCCGATGCACAACGGCAAGGCCGACCGCCGGCAGATCGCCGCGGCGCTGGCGGACCCGACGGCGGCCGTCGTGCTGCAAAACCCCAACTTTTTCGGCTGTCTCGACGACCTGACCGACATCGGCGAGCTGGCCCACCAGGCCGGGGCGCTGCTGGTGATGTCCTGCTACCCGATCGCGCTGGGCCTGGTCAAAACCCCCGGCGCCATGGGGGCCGACATCGTCACCGGCGAAGGCCAGAGCCTGGGCATCGATCTTTCCTTCGGCGGGCCGTACCTGGGCTTCATGGCCACCCGCATGGCGCTGGTCCGCAAGATGCCCGGGCGCATCTGCGGCCGCACCGTGGACGCACAAGGCAGGCCCGCGTTCGTGCTGACCTTGCAAGCCCGCGAGCAGCACATCCGGCGCGAAAAGGCCACCTCCAACATCTGCTCCAACGAAGGCCTCTGCGCCTTGCGAGCCCTGGTCTACCTCAGCGTGCTCGGCAAGGAGGGCCTCCGCCGGACCGCCCAGGTGTGCGCCGACCGCGCCTGCTACGCTCAGCAGCGGCTGCTCAAAGTCCCCGGCGTGAGCCTGAAGTTCCCGGGCAACTGGTGCCTCAACGAGTTCGTGTTGCAACTGCCCGAGCGGGCCGAGGTCGTCATCCGCAAGTTGCTCGAACGCGGCATCGCGGCCGGCTTCCCGCTCTCGCGATACTACGCCGACATGGACAACCTGCTGCTGGTCGCCGTCACCGAGAAACGAACGAAAGAAGACATCGACTTCTTCGCCCACGCATTGGAGGTCAGTTTATGACATGCGCATATATCGATGATTTGAATGCTGTATCATGCGCGATTAATGCCGAAGAAACATTTCCCATTCGGTTGGGTATAAAAATGCAACCAGACTTAGTACACCGCCCCACAAGAAGGGGATGGAAAAGGCGTCATTTCTTTGCTGTGAGTCTTTCTTCGCCCCGTGGGGGCGGTAGATTTGTAGCCCACCGCGTAAGCGGTGGGTATCCTGACGAACGGGCAGGCCAGCCCCGCAGCGGGGCGACACTGCCGTGCGGGTCGGCCTTCTATCGCCCCTCCGGGGCTCACAAGGACGCGTGCCATGGTCCCCACCGCTCACGCGGTGGGCTACAAATCTACCGCCCCTGCGGGGCGAGGAAACAGCGAAGAAACAACAAATTAAGAAACAACAACTTTCGTCGTTCGTGTGTCCCAATTGGAGTATCCAATGAAATTGATTTATGAGAAATCTATTCCTGGCCGCCAGGGCGTCGAGGTCCCGCCATCGGGCGTGCCGGTGGCGGCTTCGCTGCCGCCCGAGTTGCTCCGCGCCGCCCCCGCCGCCATGCCGGAGCTGACCGAGATGGACGTGGTGCGGCATTTCACGGAGCTTTCGCGGAAGAACTTCGGCGTGGACACCGGCTTCTATCCGCTGGGCTCCTGCACGATGAAGTACAACCCCAAGATCAACGAGCAGACCGCCCGCTTCCCGGGCTTTTCGCAGCTTCATCCGCTCATGCCCCAGTTGCCCAAGGGCGAGACGATGGTCCAGGGCGCGCTGGAGGTGCTCTACGAGACCGGCCGAATGCTCTGCGAGATTTGCGGCATGGCCGCTTTCACGATGCAGCCGCTGGCCGGCGCGCACGGCGAACTGACCGGCACGATGATTATGGCCGCCTACCATCGCGACCGCGGCAACAAGCGCAAGCGCGTGCTGATCCCCGACACGGCGCACGGCACCAACCCGGCCAGCGCGTCCATCGTCGGGTACAAGGTGCAGACCATTGCCTCCAACGCCGATGGCGAAATGGACCTGGACCTGCTCAAGGCCGCCATGTCCGACGACGTGGCGGGCGTCATGCTCACCGTGCCAAGCACGCTGGGCCTCTTTAGCCCGCACGTCAAGGAAATCTGCGACATCGTGCATTCCTACGACGCGCTGGCCTACTGCGACGGGGCGAACCTCAACGCGATGCTCGGCCAGTGCCGCCCGGGCGACCTGGGTTTCGACCTGCTGCACGTGAACCTGCACAAGACCTTCTCCACGCCTCACGGCGGCGGCGGCCCGGGCGCGGGGCCTGTGGGCGTGTCGGCCAAGCTGGCGCCGTACCTGCCGACTTCCGTCGTCCGCAAGCGCGAGGACGGCTCGTACTTCCTCGACTACGACCTGCCCAAGTCGGTCGGGTATATCGCCCCGTTCTACGGCAATTTCGGCATCATCGTGCGGGCCTACACGTACATGCTCATGCTCGGCCGCGAGGGCATGACGCGGACGAGCGAAAACGCCGTGCTCAATGCCAACTACATCCGGGTCAAGCTGCAAGACTATTACGACCTGCCCTACAACCGGCAGTGCATGCATGAGTGCGTGTTTTCCGCCGCTCGCCAGGCCAAGCTGGGCGTGCGGGCGTTGGACATCGCCAAGGCGCTGATCGACCGCGGATACCATCCGCCGACGATCTACTTCCCGCTAACCGTGCCCGAGGCGATGATGATCGAGCCGACCGAGTGCGAGTCCAAGGAAACCATCGACGATTTCATCGCCGCGATGATCGAGATTGCCGAGCTGGCCCAGACGGATCCCAAGGCGATTACTTCGTGCCCCAGGAACGCCCCGATCGGCAGGCCGGACGAGGTCAAGGCGGCGCGGGAACCGGACCTGGCGAGCCTGGGATGAAACAAAATTGCAAATTGCAAATTTCATATTGCAGATTTAATGACGAAGAAACGGCGAAGAAGCGCGTCATGTCGTCTCTTCGCTGTTCAATCTGCAATATGCAATTTGCAATTTGGTGAGAGGATGGAATGTGAGATGACAGATAAATCCGAGTACGACATTGTTGTTTTGGGCGCCGGCCCCGGCGGATATGTGGCCGCGTTGCGGGCGGCCCAGCGCGGTGCGCGAGTCTGCCTGATCGAGGCCGGGCCTGTCGGCGGCACTTGCCTGAACGTCGGGTGCATCCCCACCAAGGCGATGTTGCACGCCAGCGAGTTGGCCTGGCAAATGCGTAGCGCCGCGGAGTTCGGCCTGGTGTCGCCCGCGCCTGCCGTGGACGGTCCCGCGTTTTTCGGGCGCGTGAACAAAGTGGTCGCCAGCCTGAACCGGGGCGTCGAGTACCTGCTCAAGACCCGCAAGGTGGACTTGGTTCCCGGACGCGGTAGACTCACGGCTGCCGACACCATTGCCGTTACTGTGGCACAGCCGCCCCCGGCTGTGTCTGGAAATTTGGCACAGCCGCCTTCGGCTGTGAAGGGCCCCGAAAGTGTTCTTGTAATCAAGGCCCGCTCGATCATCATCGCCACCGGTTCGCAGCCCGCCCGGCCGGCCTTTCTGCCTTGGGACTCCGGCTGCGTGATGACCACCGACGAGGCCGTCCGCGCCGTATCGCTGCCGCAGAGCGTCATCATCCTGGGCGGCGGCGTCATCGGCTGCGAGTTCGCGACGATGTACGCGGAACTGGGCATTCCGACCACCGTCGTCGAAATGCTGCCCAGCCTGGTGGCCAACCTCGACGCGGACATTATCAAGGCCGTCACGGCCAGCCTCAAGAAACGCGGCGTGAACATTATCGTCGGCGCGAGCATCGCGTCGGCCTCGGCCGTCGAGGGCAATTGGGGTGCGCGAAATATTCAGGCCGAACTCGCCGGCGGGCAAACGCTGGAAGCCTCGCACCTGCTGGCCGCCGTCGGCAGGCCGCCCAACACCGCCGACATCGGCCTGGAACAACTGGGCGTGGCGATGGACGGCAAGGTCATCCGCGTGGACGACCACTGCCGCACCAGCGTGCCGAACATCTACGCCATCGGCGACGTGGCGGAAACGCGGCAATACGCTCACCTGGCCAGCCGCATGGGCCTGGTCGCCGCCGACAACGCCGCCGGCAAGGATGCCCGCGACGACCGCACGGTCGTTCCGGCGGGCATGTACACGCACCCCGAGGTCGCAATCGTCGGCCTGTCGGAGAAACGGGCCCGCGAGCAGCACCCGGAAGTGAAAGTCGTGAGCTTTCCGCTGATGGCCTTGGGCATGGCCCGCGCGTACGGGCAGACCGAGGGCTTCGTCAAAATCATCGCCCAGGCGGACGGAAAGGTTCTGGGCGGCGCGATCGTCGGCGCGCACGCGACGGACACAATTCACCTGATCGCCGCGGCCATTCGCCACGGCCAGACCGTCGCGGACCTGGCCGAGTTGATCCACGCCCACCCCACGTTCGCCGAAGGCGTCGGCGAGGCGGCCGAATTGTGGCTGGGCTTGCCGGTGCATGTTCCGTAATTGAATCTCAGAATGGGAGTTATAGGTCCCCTAAGTCCCATAGGTCCTATTCCTGGTACGCTGGTAACGACTATGAAAACTCTAACCTACATCGATCTGGGCCGATGTTCCTATCAACGGGCGCTGAAACTCCAGCTCGACCTGTGGCAGCGTATCGCCGACGGCGAGGACCGGGCGTTCCTGGTCCTGGTGGAGCACGATCCGCCGGTAATTACCCTGGGCCGGCGCTCGCAACCGCAACACCTGCTGGCCTCGCGTGAGCGTCTGGCGGAGGCCGGCGTCGAACTGCACGAGGCGTCGCGCGGCGGGAGCGTGACCTGGCACGGGCCGGGGCAATTGGTGTGCTATCCCGTTTTGCGGCTGCCCTCACCGGGCGGCCTGCATGGATACGTTCGCGGCCTGGAGGAGGCGATCATTCGCGTCGCGGGGCAATACGGGATCGACGCGACGCGATGCCAGGGCGCCACCGGCGTGTGGGTCGGGCGGGAAAAACTCGCGGCCATCGGCGTGGCTGTCAAACGCTGGGTCGCATATCACGGTTTCGCGATGAACGTCTGCCCGGAGATGAGAGGCTTTGACATGATCGTCCCGTGCGGCCTGGCCGACCGCGGCGTGACCAGCCTGAGCAAGTTGCTCGGCCGGCCGATCACGGTCGAGGAAGTCAAACCAAAGATCCTCCAGGCGTTCGCCGAGGTGATGGGATTCGGTTCCGTGCGTGACGCGGGCGTCTCGCCCGCGTGTGTCGCGGACATCCTGTCCGCGTCCGGTGTTTCTCCTATGACGCAAACGCAAAGGCGACAGCAGCAAGACGCGGGCGGGACGACCGCGAGACACGAGGGCGAGACGCCCTCGCCACGTTTGCCAGTCTGGTTTCGCCGGCGAATGCCGGACGTGCGGGAGACGGCGAAGGTTCGCGGGCTCTTGAGCGAACTGGGCCTGGCGACGGTTTGCGGCGGGGCCAAGTGCCCAAACATCGGCGAATGTTTCGCCTGCGGCACGGCCACATTTATGATCCTGGGCGAGGTCTGCACCCGCGACTGCCGGTTCTGCGCGGTGCCGCCAGGCAAACCCCTGCCGCCCCGCGAGGACGAGCCCGATGCCGTGGCACAGGCCTGCAAGCGGCTGGCGCTCCGGCACGCGGTCATTACCTGCGTCACTCGCGACGACCTGCCCGACGGCGGCGCCGAGCATTTCGCCAAGACCGTCCGCGCGGTGCGGCGCGAACTGCCGCGAACGACCATTGAGGTCCTCACCAGCGACTTGGGCGGCGACGCGTCGGCCATCCACACGGTGCTCCAGGCGGGTGTCGATGTTTTCAACCACAACATCGAAACCACGCCGCGGCTGTATCCGCTGGTCCGGCCGGCGCGGAAAATGGGGACTGGCTCGGCGCCGTTTGCCGTGCCTGTCCCCTTTTTCCACGCCAATTACCGCCGCAGTCTTCAGGTGCTTGCCCGCGCCAGTCAATGGGCCTTGGAGGGTGGCATGGCGGCGCCGTTTGCCGCCATGTCTGGTGGCACCCCCAAGTCTTCTTGGGGGTGTCTTGGCGGAGGCGAACACCCCGGACACCCCCAAGCAGTCTTGAGGGTGCCACGGATCAAGAGCGGCATCATGGTCGGCCTGGGCGAGACGCACCAGGAAGTTCTCGACGTGCTGGCTGACCTCCGCGCGGTCGGATGCCAACTGCTGACCGTCGGGCAATACCTGGCCCCATCCCGGCAGCACGTGCCGGTGGCCCGCTTCGTGCCACCCGATGAATTCGAGCAGTTCCGCCGCGAGGCCCTGGCGATGGGGTTCCAGGCCGTCGCCTCCGGGCCGCTCGTGCGCAGCAGCTATCACGCGGAGAAAATGATCCCAAGTAAACCCGGCCAAGGCCTTGGCCGGGCTTGAGGCCGGGCTTGAGTGAATTTGAAGGAAGAGGTTATTGATGAAGATCGTGGTTCTGGACGGCTACACGCTCAACCCTGGCGACTGCCCGTGGGCGCCGGTCGACAAACTCGGCGAACTGACCGTGTACGACCGCACCGAGGCCGACCAGATCGTCCCGCGCGCCGCCCTGGCCGAGATCCTGCTGACCAACAAGACGCCGCTCACGGCCGAGACGCTGGCGCAATTGCCCAAGGTCAAGTTCATCGCCCTGCTGTCCACCGGATACAACATCGTGGACATCGCCGCCGCCCGCAAGCTGGGCATCCCCGTGTCCAACGTTCCGGCCTACAGCACCGACTCGGTGGCCCAGTTCACGTTCGCGCTGCTGCTGGAGATGTGCCACCACGTCGGCCTGCACAGCCGCCAGGTGCGCGAGGGGTTGTGGTCGCGGCAGAAGGACTTTTGCTTCTGGAGCGCGCCGCTGATCGAACTGGCGGGCAAGCGGATGGGGATCGTGGGCTTCGGACGCATCGGGCGACGGGTCGGCGAAATCGCACACGCCATGGGCATGGACGTGCTCGCGTACGCACGGACGGCCGCAGCCGCGCCGGACTATCAGCCGTTCGCGTTCGCCGGCCTGGAGGAAGTTTTCGCACAGGCCGATGTCGTTTCGCTGCATTGCCCGCAGAAGGCAGAGAATCTTGAAATGGTCAACCGCCGCCTGCTGGGCCTGATGAAGCCCACGGCCATGTTCATCAACACCGCGCGCGGCGCCCTGGTGTGCGAGGCCGACCTGGCCGAGGCGCTCAATTCCGGGCGTCTGGCAGCGGCGGCCGCCGACGTGGCCTCGCACGAACCGATCCGTCCCGACAACCCGCTGCTGGCGGCCAAAAACATGATCCTCACTCCGCACATCGCCTGGGCCGCTCTGGACGCGCGGCAGCGCCTGATGCAAATCACCGCCGACAACGTCGCCGCGTTCCTGAGCGGGAAACCCATTCACGTCGTGAACTGACGGGTGCCTGCCCCAACCTGGGTGCCATGCCCAAGTCCGCGCGGGCATGTCCACGCGGTGCGCACATGCCCGCGCAGACTTGGGCATGGCACCCATAGCGGTTTTCTGTATAATGTTTCGCGAGGCGAGATATGAAATATATTTTACCATTGTTGTTGCTGCTGGCCGGAGGATGCGCCGGGGTCCGCACCGTCGGGCCCGAGGATTTCCTTTACGCGTATCGCTGCGGCGTGATGCCCGGGGAACTGCCCGCCAACGCGATGGCCACCTACACCGGTCACGACGAAACCTACCACTATGTGGAGTTCCGCAACGGCAGGCCCACGGACATTTTCATCGGCGACGTGGCGCCCGCGCAGAAGGTTCGCTGCCGCGTGGACCAGTTGCCCGCGAGTTTTCCTTCCGGTTTTGAACCGCTCCGGGGCACGGGCGCCGAGGGGTTTGAAAACGGGGAGGACACGCGGGAGTACGTCAAGGCCTACATGGCCAAGCACCACGTCGAATCATCCGGCGACAGGCCGCCGGCGGACCATTCTCCCCGCCGCCAACAGGGGCGCAGCG
>CAZYDC010000203.1:0-8706 GCA_964646065.1 uncultured Planctomycetaceae bacterium
TGGCCTACTCCACCATCGCCAACCTGGGGCTGATCGTGGCCTGCGCCGGCATCGGCGGCCGTGACGCCCTCTGGGCCGGTATGCTGCTGCTGGTCTTCCACGCCGTGGCCAAGGGCCTGCTCTTCCTGGCCGTGGGCAGCGCCGAGCACCGCCTGCGCAGTCGCGATATCGAGGATATGCGGGGCCTGCTGCAGCGCAAGCGCATCCTCGGCAGCCTGATGGTGATCGGCATCCTGGGCATGTTCCTGGCGCCCTTCGGCATGCTGACGGCCAAATGGAAGGTGCTGGAGGCCATGGCCAGCTCCGCCCCGCTCATCGCCATCGTGCTGGCCTTTGGTTCGGCCCCAACCTTGTTCTTTTGGGCCAAGTGGCTGGGAGCCCTGGTGGCCATGCCCGCCGCGCCCAAGCCCCGGCTGGAGCGCATCCCGCCGGTGGAACTGGGCGTGCTGGGCATCCTGGCGGCCCTGACCCTGGGGGCCACCGTGGCCGTGCCGGCCCTGTCCAACCTGATGGTGGCTCCCTACCTGGCCCGCCTTTTCCCGGCCGCGCCCGCGCTTGACCTGGCGCCCCTGGCCGTGCCGATCGTCAAGGCGCCGACCCTGCTCATCGTCGGCGGAAACGACCCGGTAGTCATGCAAATGAACGAGAAAGCGGCCGAGATGCTCCTGGCCCCGCACGAAATTCAGATCATCAGCGGCGCCACGCACCTCTTCGAGGAGCCCGGCAAACTGCAACTGGTCGCCGAGTCCGCGCTGGAGTGGTTCGAGCGGCACATCCGGGTGTAGCATGGGCATCCTGCCCATGTCTGAGTCCGAGCAGGAAAAGAAGAGGAAACAACAACAAAACGGACAACAGAAAAAGAAACAACAGAAAAAGAAACAACAGCAAAAGAAACAACAGCAAGACATGGCCAAGATGGCCATGCTACACACGGGCAAGATGCCCGTGCTACATCGCAGACCTAAATCCTCGCCGCGTCCAGCACGCGCGCGTAATCTTCTTCGCCCAGGACGGCCCGGAGCATGGCCAGCACATTGGGCACGGGGGTGCCGACCTGGATCGCGTGGGACGGTGCGGCGATGTACCCGCCGTTCTTGCCCAGCACTTCGACCAGGCGGCGACACTCGCGGTCCACCGTTTTTTCGTCGGTGTGCGGCAGCAGATGCTGCACGCTGATCGCGCCGTGGAAACCCAGGCGGTCGCCGAAAGCATCCTTGAGTCGCTGCGGATCCATCCCGGCGGCGTCGGTCTGCACGGCTTCGAGCATGTCCACGCCCGCGTCGATCAGGTCGGGCAGCACGTCGAAGACCGCCCCGTCGCTGTGGAACATCGAGGTCGCCTGCGGAGCGTATTTCTTGACCACGCCGGTCAGCCGGCGATGGAACGGCTGGATGATGTCGCGGTACATCCGGCGCGAGATCATCAGCCCGTTCTGCGTACCCAGGTCGTCGGCGAAGAACACCAGGTCCACCATCGGCCCGATCACCTTGAACGACCGCTCCAGGTGAGTCGCCATGAACGTGGTGATGCAGTCCAGCGCCGCCACGACCAGGTCCGGCCGGACCACAAGGTTCTCCAGCGACCGCTCCAGCCCGGTCATCCAGCAGTAGATTTCAAACGGATTTCCGCCACCCGATTGCAGCGCGCGGCGGCGCCCGGGGTTGGCCTTGTCAATCGCCGCAAGCGTTCCGGCGTAGTCGAACGGATCGGCGCTGGGCCAGGGGTAATCGCGAATCTGCGAGACCTCGGTCATCCCGGCCAGCGGGAAGTCCGTGAACTCCTCGTACGATCCGCCGCCGTAGTTGGCGGTCTTGGTCTTGATCCCCCATCCGTTGGTTCCGGGCTTGCCCGTGAAGGCCGGACCCACGCCCGCTTTGTCGTGGGCGGCATCATAGAGGCGGTCCCAGTCCAGGTGCTGCTTGGCCAGTTCGGTTCGCAGCGTCGCCGCCATCTCCGCCGTGGGTCCAAAGCCCCAGGAAAACGGCACGCGCTTGGGCTGCCGGTGGGCGCAAGCGTCCAGCACGCGCTGACGGGCGGAACAGTCGGTCGGAGCGGTTTGGGAACTCTTGTTGTCGGGCATCGTGGCGCCATCCTCTTAAAAGGTTCAAACGATCCACAGATTCTACGGCCGCCGCGAAAAATCGCAAGCGATACCCCCAAGACCTTCAGGGCAATCGCATCAAATTCAAAGCGGATAGCCACGAATTACGCGAATTACGCGAAAACAACAACGCAAGACAGGTCAACAGCGAAGAAACAACAAATTGCGCGAAAACAGCAAAAGAAGCGGCGTCCTCTTTGCTGTTTTCGCGTCCAGGGTGTTTCTTGCTGTTGCTTCTTTTGCGAAATATGTTGTTTCTTCGTTGTTTTCGCGTAATTCGCGTAATTCGTGGCTAATCCGCTGTTTTGTTGACAGGAAGATGCAATCGCCCTGCCAAGACTTTCAGAACACCCAAAAGATTGAACCACGAAGGACACAAAGAGCACGAAGGTGAGAAACAACAAAGACAAGAACTCTCTTTGCCGTTTTACTTCGTGATCTTCGTGCCCTTCGTGGTTCAGTCGTTTCTTTTTGCCTGGGGGTCAACAGGCCATTGAAACCGCGGCCCATACCGACTATCATAGTCGTCTTGAATTTTAGAGCGGTTGGCCTTGATCCATCGAAGGAGCTGGTAATGGCAGAGTACAAGTACGAAAAGTTGAAAGACATGAAGGTGACCGAGCTTCGGGACATCGCCAAGGACGTTACGCCGGCGATCGAAGGCTACACCACGATGCACAAGGACCACCTGCTGCCGGCCCTGTGCAAGGCGCTGAACATCCCCGTTCACCACGCCGCCCAAGGGGCGGAAAAGACCCGCATCAAGGGCCTGATCCGCAAGGTCAAGACCCGGCGCAACGAGGCGATGGCCAAGAAGGACCTCAAGCAGCAGGCCCTGGCGCGCGAGCAGATCCACACGCTCAAACGGCGCCTGCGCTACATGGCACAGACGGCGAAGTAAGATATTGACGATTGTCAATTGACGATTGACGATTGAAAGAGTCCTACACGCGTGTCCTTCTGGGCACGGCCAGGTAGGCCTTTCTTTTGTTATCCGGGAACCGCTCGATGGCGTAGCGCAGAGCGGTTCGGGGCATGTCGGCGGCGTGGGAATGCAGGAAAGTTTCCTCGACGCCCAGGTCGCGTTTGCCGACCTCGCGGAGCATCCAGCCGGTGGCTTTATGAATCAGGTCGTGTCCGTCCCCCAGCAGCATCTCCGCGATTTTGAGCGTGTCCTCGAATTGCCCGGCGCGGATGAACGCGTGCGTGGCCAGGATTGCGATCCGCCTCTCCCACAGGTTGCTCGACCGGGCCAGCCGATGCAGCACGCGCCTGCCTCGCGGCCATGAGAGCAGGTAATCGCCCACGATGTTCGGGGCCGACAAGTCCACCAGGTCCCAGTTGTTCACGCCGGCCGTGTGCGAGAGATAAAAATCGTAAATCCGTTTCTTCTCGTCGGCGGCAGGCGCCTTCTCATACTTATCTATAAGAACAAGCAGGGCCGTCAGCCTGTGCTCATGCACTCGGCTGGCAAGCAGTTTGGCGATATCGGGCAGCGTCATGGAAACCTGTGCCTTGGCCAGCGCCCTTTGCCTCGGGACGGTGATGCCCAGAAACACGTCTCCCTGGCCGTACTGCCCCGGTCCGGTCCGGAAAAACCGCGCGAGCACGGCCGCCTTGGCCGGGTCGGCCAACCGCTCCATTTCAAGTTTCAATTCGTCCAGCATGGGCGACCAGTATAACCCTTATGCCGCCGCAATTCGAGATACCGACGAGGCGGGCTGACCTGCCATACAGTAAACAACTTATGCCGTACCATAAGATTGTGTTGAAATTTTTCTTAACATTTCCCGGATTTCCGGTTGAATGTATTTTCAACGTCCGATATTATTTTGTTGTTATCGTCATCATTTCATACATCCAAGGACGTTAGGCCTTTGGTGGTTTGCGTGTGGCACTTTTGAAAGGAACACGCTATGGCTAAAGCAAACTTGGGCGTGCCGCTTCCCCTTTCTGGGAAACGCCTGTCCGCAATTCAGGGTCTGGACGAAATTGCCGAAGGCGGTTTGCCTGTCGGCGGCCTGTGAAACGCGGAAAAAGGCCTCGTGGGATCGGATTTGCGTTCGCGTCATTGAGGTCGGCAGTGACGGTCGGAAAATGAAAGGGCCGTGACATGAAGACGATAACCGCTCAAGAACAACCCGGGGCCGAGTCGGTCCATCGCCTGATCGTCGAGACGATGACGGAAGCCGCGTTCATCGTCTCGTTCGAGGGCGTAATCAATTTCTGCAACGCGCGGTTCGGGCAGTTCGTCAAGTGTCCGCTGGAGCGGATCGTCGGCCGCCCGCTCGAGGAGTTCGCGGCCCCCAACAGCCGGGCGGCCGCGGCGGCCTTGCTTATCGCCGCGCAGGAGCAACGCTCCGTGCGGCAAGGGCTGGTTTTTCAGGGGGCGGACGGGGCGTGCGTTCCGACCCACCTCTCGGCCAACGTGATCGATCAACCCAACGGTCTGAGCATCTGCATTGTCGCCAGCGACCTGACGGAGATGGAGAATTCCACGGAGTTGATCCAGCAGCTTCGCCGCCAGCAGGAGGCGCTGAGGCGGAGCGAGGAACACGCCCGGTTGGCGCTGCGGGCGGGGCAAATGGGCACGTGGGACCGGGTCTTGCCCGACGGAAGCCTGATCTGGAACGAGGAGCTTTTCCGCCTGCTGGGGTACGAGCCCGGCGCGGTGACGCCCAGCTATCAACTCTGGTCCCAACGCATCCACCACGACGACCGCGAGGAGGCGGCCGCCCGGTTTCACCGCACTTCGTCCGTGGGCGGCGAGTTCACGTCCGAATACCGGGTTCTCTGGCCTGACGACACGGTTCGTTGGGTCCAGGAGCACGGTCAAACGGAATGCGACGCGGCCGGACACCCCGTGCGTTCCTATGGAGTGGTGCAGGACGTGACCGAGCGCAAGGAGGCCGAGGAGGCCCTGCGCAAAGCCAACGACCGGCTTGCCTGGTTGGCGAGATTGCCCGAGGAGAGCCCCAACCCGGTGGTGCGCGTCTCGGCCGAGGGGACCGTGATGTATCGCAACCAGGCGGCCGCGGAGACGCCCGAATGGGCGTGCGAAGTTCACAAAACTCTGCCCGCCCCGCTGCTGGCCCTGGTCGGGCAGGCCATGGCCAGCGGGCAAATGTCGCAGCAAGACGTGCCCATGGGCGAAAAGGTCTTTACCGTCTGGGTCACGCCGATCGTGGCCGATTGCTATGCCAACGTGTACGGACAGAACATCACTCCGCGCATGCAGGCCGAGGAGGAGCTTCACCAGACGACCGAGGACTTGAAACGGTCCAATCGCGACCTGGAGCAGTTCGCGTACGTCGCCGGGCACGATCTCCAGGAGCCGCTGCGGATGGTAACCGGGCTGCTGGGGCTGCTGCGGGATGGATACAAGGGCAAACAACTCGACGCCAAGGCCGACCAGTATATCGACGTAGCCGTCGATGGGGCCGCTCGCATGTCAACGATGATTAAGGACCTGCTGGAGTATTCCCGCACAGGCAACCAGGGTTTGAAGCCGGTCCCCACGGACATCGCGGGCATCGTTGAAGTGGTCAAGGCGAACCTGCGAAGGGCCATGGAAGAGTCCAAGGTTGTTCTCACCAACGACCCCCTGCCGACCGTGACCGCCGATTCGTCCCAGATGATGCAGGTCTTTCAAAACATCATCGGAAACGCGATTAAATTCCGCTTGCCTGACCGCCCTTGCCAGGTGCATGTCGGGGCCAGGCGGCGGGAGGGGCAATGGCTCTTCTGGGTCCGCGACAACGGCATCGGAATCGACCCCAAGCAAGCGGATCGCGTCTTCACGATTTTCCAACGGCTGCACACGCGGGAACGGTATCCCGGTTCAGGCATCGGCCTGGCCATCTGCAAGAAGATCGTCGAACGGCACGGCGGGCAAATCTGGGTGGAATCGACCCCAGGCGCCGGATCGGTCTTCTGCTTCACGCTGCCGGATTCGGACGAGCCCAGCACGCGTCAATGACATATACGCCAAACAGCAAGCTCATGTCAGCATCAAGCTCGCTGTTTGGCGTCTTCTGTGATCCCACCATGCATCTTGCCCTCGCACGGGCAAGATGCCCGTGATACTCATGGGCGAGACGCCCATGCTACACCAAACCCGCCAGCGCCGCCCGCACTGCCTTGACCGACTCGGCCAGGGGCATCGTGGGCTTGGGCGACTCCGACGCGCGCATCTGAGAAGGCAGCGACGGCAGATGCAGGAAGCCGGCCTTGGTCTTGGGCGAGTGGGCGGCCGACCAGTGCAGGGCCAGGTACATCATCTGGTTGCACAGGTACGCCCCGGCGCTGAAGGAGCACACGCACGGGATTCCGGCCCGCCGCACGGCGTCGCAGGTGGCCTGGGCGGGCAGCGTGGACCAGTAGGCGGCCGGGCCGGCAGGGTCGATCGGCTCCTCGTTCAACGACACGCCGTCGTTGTCGGGAATCGTGGCGTAGAGCATGTTCACCGCGATGCGCTCCACGCGGACGCACGGCGAACCGCGCATCTCGCCGAGCATCAGCACGGCGGCCGGGCGGTGGGCGTCCAGCAGGCCCAGCAGGATTTCCGGCGCTCGGCGGGCGGCCACCGGCAGCACCGCCGTCACCAGCCGCACGCCGGGGATGGCAACTGTGGCCAGCCGCTCGACCACCCGCGCGGAGGGATTTTCGTTGGACCCGTCGAACGGTTCAAAACCGGTCAGGAGAATCGTATGTTTCGCCATCGGTCAACTCCAAAGGATCGGGACGAGATCTCTTTTAATCTTCAATTGAAGGGTGCCATGCCCAAGTCTGCGCGGGCATGTCCGGGTCCACAGACATGCCCAGGGTCGAAGACATGCCCGCGCAGACTTGGGCATGGCACCCGGATGAATTGTCATTGGTTGTTCCGCATTTTTCCCAGCACCCACTGGTACTCGCGGACGATGCTGTCGGTGACGTCGGCGTCCTGGAGGTCCGGCGGCAGGACGCTGAAGGTGTACGTTTCGATTTCCGCGTGGCTGGTGACGCCGCCCTTGAGCAGGCTCCAGAACTCGGCGTTCATCAGGCTGGCCGTGGAGGTCAGCGGCGCGATGCTGTCGCAGAACAGAGGCACGTGGAAATGCACGCGAAGCTGCCGGCCTGCGGCGCGCGAGGGCGCGTCGGCAAGCGCCTCGGGCAGGTCGCGGTAACACCCAACCGACCCGTCCGCTTCCATCGCCTTGACCTGGTGAAGGTAAACCGGGTCGTTGAAATCCGCCAGCCGCTTCATCGCGGCGGGCGTCGGTTCCATGCTCAAGGCGGCGCTGAGCTGCACCTTGCCGATCCGCACGCCGGCCTGCTGCAACTGCCGGATGCCCTGGGCCAGGTCCTCGAACTCCACGGCGGCATGGGCGGTGTCCAGGCAAACTCCAATGTGGCCGCGAAGGCAATTCTCGGCGTCCCGGGCGGACATTCCCCTGGATCCCAAGTGCGCCAAGCCGTACTCCATCAACGGGCCTTGAAAGAACGCAATCGCCTCGGGCGTGGTTTCGATGTAGCAATCAGGCTCAGGCTCCAGGGCGAGGCAAATGTCCCGCCCGGTGCGCCGGCGGATCCCGGCGAGGAAAGAAGCCACGTCAGCCAGGTGGGCGACCATCGCTTTCACCCGATCGGCGGATTCGTGGCCGGCGATCCAGACCTTGTACGATCCTGGAACGGTGGAGATGCTGCCCGGCACGCCTTCGGGCAGAAGCGCCGCCAGGATGTCGGCCAGTTGTATCGTGTAGTCTCGTCGGCGCGGGTCCTGCCAGTCGGGGCGATAGACGTTCTCTTTAACGGTGGCCTGATGGAATTTGCCGTACGGAAAACCGTTGATCGTGAATGCGTAGAGGTTCTCGTCTTGCAGGAACGCCCGAAATGCGGCCAGTCGCGTCGGATCGCACAGTTCCCTGGCGGCCACGGCGCTCAGTCGCAAGCCCAGGCCGAACGGTGTAGCATGGGCATCTTGCCCATGTGTGACGAGGGCGTCCCGCCCTCGTGTGTCGCGGGCATCTTGCCCGCGTCTTTGCCGTTGCTGTTGCTGTTGTTGTTCTTGTTGTGTCAAAGAAGAAACAGCAGGAAGCAGCGAAGACGACGGCAGGATGCCCTCGACACACGCGGGCGAGACGCCCGCGACACATTCAGACACGGGCAGGATGCCCGTGCTACACAGGCGGTCGCGGACCTTCAGCGCGTGCGTGCGGATGGCGGCGAAGTTCTCGTCCCAGGTTTCGCCGGGGTGAATGTTCAGGCAGTAAGTCAGGTGCAGCGGCGGACAGGCCTGGATCAACATTTCGTGCCCTCCGTTCTGGGTGGCGGCCATCCCTGGCTGCCACCCCCGGCATCTCGCAGGAACGCCACCGCTTCCTCAACCGCGTCCGGGCTGATGTGGTGGACCTCGACCTTCCGCCCGATGCCCTGCGGCAGCGTCACGCTCAACACGCCGCCCAGGTGCTCGCGGAACTGCTCCAGGCCTTCCAGTATGACCAACTCGCCGTCGGCGGCGCGGGCGTCGAGGCTCTCGCACCAGATCGGCAGGCCGCAATCCAACAGGCCGCCGATGATCCGCTCGAACGGCCCGCGAGCGAGCAGACCCTGCTTCATCGCGA
>CAZYDC010000204.1:0-8691 GCA_964646065.1 uncultured Planctomycetaceae bacterium
CGGCGAGATGGGCGAGACGCTCGGCGCCGAGGTCCACCTGGACCGCGTGCCGCTGAAGTACGCCGGACTGTCCTACAGCGAAATCTGGATCTCCGAGGCGCAGGAGCGAATGGTCCTGTCCGTGCCGCAGGAGAACCTTGAAAAGATCCTGGCCATCTTCCGCGCCGAAGGCGTCGAGGCCACGGTGATCGGGACGTTTGGCGTGGCCCAGCCGCCCTCGGCTGGGAGTGGGGAAGAAAATGGCAAGACACAGCCGAGGGCGACTGTGCCACATGCCAAGCTGCGGCTGCTCTACAACGACGCGCTGGTGTGCGAGTTGGACATGCACTTCCTTCAAGAGGGCCTGCCTCGCCCGACCAAGGAAGCGCGGTGGGAAAAGAAGGCGATGGCCTCCGTCCCACCCCAGCCGCGCGACAACTACAACAAGGTCCTGCTGAAAATCCTCTCGCTGCCCAACGTGGCCAGCAAGGAATGGATCATCCGCCAGTACGACCACGAGGTGCAGGGCGGCAGCGCGCTCAAGCCGCTGGTCGGCGTGGCCGAAGATTCGCCCGGCGACGCCTCGGTGGTGCGGCCGGTGCTGGACAGCCGCAAGGGCGTGGTCATCTCCTGCGGCATGAATCCGCTGCTGGGCGACCTGGACCCGTACCAGTCGGCCCTGCACGCCGTCGACGAGGCCCTGCGAAACGCGGTGGCCGTCGGGGGCAACCTGGATCGCACCGCGATCCTGGACAACTTCTGCTGGGGCAATTGCAACAAGCCCGACCGCATGGGCGCGCTGGTGCAATCGGCCAAGGCCTGCTACGACGCGGCCATGGCCTACGGCACGCCGTTCGTCAGCGGCAAGGATTCGCTCAATAACGAATTCGTCACCGAGCGCGGCGAAACCATCGCCGTCCCGCCGACGCTGCTGATCAGCGCCATCAGCGTGATCGACGACGTGGCCCGGTGCGTCAGCTCCGACGCGAAGGAGCCGGGCGACTACCTGTTCATCCTGGGCAGGACCGGCGGCGAGTTGGGCGGCAGCCACTACCTGCTGGCCGAGGGCGCGGCCACCGGCACCGACGTGCCTCCGGTAGACCTGGCCACAAACCGCCGCGTGATGTCGGCGCTGCAAGCGGCGATCCAGGCCGGAACGGTCCGCGCCTGTCACGACCTGTCCGAGGGCGGGCTGGCCGTGGCGGCGGCGGAAATGGCCTTCGGCGGCGACCTGGGCCTGGAACTGAACATCGCGGCCATGCCCGGCAAACCGCACGCGGCCACCTCCGAAGCGACGGCGCTGTTCAACGAATCGGCCGGGCGATTCCTGGTCGAGGTCGCCCCGCAACACTACGACGCGTTCCTGCGAATCGTCAAGGATTGCCCCTTCGGCGAACTGGGCAAAGTGACCGCGACCGGCCGCGTGGCGATCCGCAGCGACAAGAAAACTTTGATCGACCTCGAAGCCGGCGCCGCGAAGAGCGCTTGGCAGCAAACGTTCAAAGGCTTCTAGGCCAACGGCAATCACCAAGAGCACTAAGGACACAAGAGCACCAAGAAGAGAATAGATAAAAACAAAGAAACAATCAGGAGACGGGAATGGCAACTCGAAGCGAGGTTGGGTTTGAACCTGTTTCTGAGGAAGTTGACCAGGTTGTCAGGCAAATCATCGGGGCAGCAATCGAGGTTCACCGGCATCTTGGACCGGGATTCCTTGAAAGCGTTTACGAGAAAGCTTTGGTCCACGAGTTGGGGCTTCGGGGTCTGGCCTGCCGGCAGCAGATGCCTGTGACCATTCGATATAAGGATCTTGCGATTTCGGGGCAGCGGCTTGACTTGCTGGTGGAACCCGGAATCGTGGTGGAGCTCAAGAGCATAGACGCGCTGCTGCCCATTCACAGCAAGCAGGTCGTCAGTTACCTCAAAGGCACCGGTCATCGCCTCGGACTGTTGATCAACTTCAACGTTCCCGTCCTGAAACAAGGAATTCGTCGAATCGTGTGTTGACATGTTTCTTTCCTTTACATTATGTCTTTATCTTCTTGGTGCTCTTGGTGTCCTTGGTGCTCTTGGTGGTAAGCAGTTGGAACGATGACCGATCCAGGCTACATCATCCGCCCCGCCAAAGTCGCCGACGCGTCGGCCGTGACGGCGTTGTGGGAGATCATGGCCGCACAGCATCGCGACTATGACGCCGAGGTCTGGTGCTGGTCCGGCAGCGCCGCCAGGCACTGGTCGCGATGGTATCGCGACCTGCTGGGCAAGCCCGAGATGATCTTGCCGGTCGCCCAGTCCGCCGCCGACAAGAAGCTCGTGGGCTTCGCCATCGCCTGCTACAAGGACAACCCCAACATCTTCACCGTCACGCGGACCGGGCAGGTCTGGGACCTGTTCGTCCATCCCGATCATCGCCGGCGGGGCATCGGCCTGGCCCTGGCCAAATGGACCTTCGACTCGCTCAAGGCGCTGGGCGCCCAGGAGGTCAAGCTCCACGTCGCCGTCGCCAACCCCGCCGCCATGCGGCTCTACGAAAAGCTGGGCCTCCGAGCGGTCATGTATCGCATGTACAAACGGCTCTGATGCTCGAAATCACATAAAGCGATGAATCCGGGTGCCACCCTCAAGCGACGTTGTTGCCGTTGTCGCTTGAGGGTGTCTTCAAATGCCCGGACACCCTCAAGCAAGAACAGCAACGACCTTGCTTGAGGGTGGCACCGGACATTCACACCCAACATTCGCTATTCCCTAATCGCCATTGGCTGCTGTAGAATCCTCGTATGAGCGCGACACCTAAAGCGATCGTCCTTCGAGCGGCCGGCACCAACTGCGACTGTGAAACCCAGTTCGCCCTTGGCCAGGCGGGCTTCGAGGCCGCCCGCGTCCACGTAATGGCCTTGATGGACAACCCCGCGGCCCTGCGGGAATACCAGTTCCTGGTGATCCCCGGCGGCTTCTCCTACGGCGACGACATCGCCTCGGGCAAGATCCTGGCCAACCAGATGCTCCACCGACTGGCCGAACCGTTGAACGAGTTCCTCTCGGCAGGCAAACTCGCGATGGGCATCTGCAACGGGTTCCAGATCATGATCAAGGCCGGGCTCTTGCCCTGGGCCAAGATCGATCCGGTCTCCGCCCATCGCGACGCGACGCTCGCCTGGAACGACAGCGGGCGATTCGAGGATCGCTGGATCCACATGCGGGCCGACAGCGACAAGTGCGTGTTCCTGCCCAAGGGCGAGATCGTCGCACTGCCCATGGCCCACGGCGAGGGCAAGTTCGTCCCTCGCGACCAGGCCGTCCACGACCAGCTCCGTGCCGGCGACCAGATCGCCCTGCGCTACGTGGACGCCGCCGGAAAACCCGGCCCCTACCCGGTCAACCCCAACGGCAGCATCGACGACATCGCGGGCCTCTGCGACCCCACCGGCCGGGTGCTGGGCCTGATGCCACACCCCGAACGGTTCGTCGACATCACGCACCATCCGCAATGGACCCGCGGCGGAGTCACCCGCGCCGACGGCAAACTTTTCTTCGAGCGGGCCTTCAAATACTTCGGGTGACACCATGACAGACAGCCCCATCGAAACCGTCATCGAAGCCGTCGTCGGAGTCGTCGCCCTTGTCCTGCTCGTATGGCTGATGCGAAAGCGGCTGGACAAGAAGAACCGTAATCAGTAACCGGTAATCCGTAATCGGGAAGAGCCGGAAATGACTCTTTTCGATTACTGCTTACCGATTGCCGGTTACGCCGCTACGTATTCTTGACAAACCATTCCAAGAGCTCGTCCGCCTGCTTGGGCGTTTGGGTGTTGGTCGTGTACATGACCTTTCGCGGATCGAGTTCCTTGTGGGCGGCCTTGCACTCGTCGGGCGTGCCGACGAACTGCACGGCCTTACCGCGGCGCTGACACTCCTTGAGCAGGTCCAGGCAGCGGATGTGCATGACGCGGTTCTCGGTAGCCGGGCTGCACGTGGGCACGTAGCCCAGCGTGTGCAGGCCCTTGGACTGACAGATCGCGTCGATGTGCTTCAGCGCGCCCGGACCGTCCCAGTGATAATAGGCGTGCTTGACGATGACCGCCTCCTCCTCCAGGGCCGGCAGGATCCAGCGGCGGAACATCGCCGGGCTGACCATGCAGCAGAAGTCGCATTGCAGGTTGGTCATGCTCAGCGGGAAGTTGCGTTCCTCCATCCGCCCGGCCTGGACGATGGGATACCAGACCTTCGGGAAGATCGCCCTCGCGTCGGCCATCGCTCGGTCGATCAACTCTGGCGTGTCGATCAGGTCCATGCACAGCCGCTCGGGGTTGCGGATCGGGGCCAGGATGTCCATGTTCGTGTGCAGGTCGATGTGGCCCAGGAGCATCTTGCCGGCCGTCTTGACCGCGGCCCGGCGATAGAACTCCAACATGCGCTGCCATAGCGGATGGTCTTCGTGCAGCCGCAGCGGCAGGGCGTCGTTCCAGTCCTCCACGAACGGGCGGGACCAGTTGGTGTCGGGCGAGCCTTCGCTGAACTCCAGCTCGGCCCCGCAGAACACGGCGACCTCGTCGGGCCCGAAGCTGAAGCACGCCCCCGGGATGGTGTCGCCGGCGTGATACGTCGCCCAGCCGTTGAGGACGGCGGTGTCGATGCACCGGTCCATGTCGCCGTAGACGCGGTCGTGATACGTGCTGCCGGCCCGGCCTTGGCGATCCGGCCAGTACGAGGTCACGCACACCAGCGGCCGGTCGACGATCTGGCCGGCGTAGTACGCCTCCCATCGGCGGGCGGCCTCTTCCAGGTCAGGTTTGAACTCCAGCGGTTCGGGCTTCGTGGCCATCGCGTTACCTTTCATAGTGTTAGAGCAAATTCCAGCATCGGGATTCTATCACGCTTATCGTGACGCCGTGAGGCGATTCTTGGCAACAACCCTTTCGGGCGCTGCATTCGTAACGCATTAGAACTCGCCGGGAAGCCACTGGAACGGGCTGGCGGCTCCATAGAACGCGCAGGCGGCTCATTGGAACCCGCTGGGAAGCCACTGGAACCCGCCTGCCGAGCGACAAGTAATGCATGCATAAGATGTTATCATTTCCAAACTGTCTCTTCGCGTGTTTTTCCGTGTTATTCATGGGGATTTCTCCGTAGCCAGGGGTCAACCGGCGCAACAGGGCTCTTATGCGGGCTTAGAGCCTATCCGAATAACCCACAGCCGAGGGCGGCTGTGCCACAACAAAGAGGTTATTCGGATAGGCTCTTACCCAATCGCCGAATCGAGGGCCTGCTTGCAGAAGCGGTCCTCAACCCGGAGATCAGGCATAAGCCCAAAGGCCCTGCGGCCAGGCCGGTCATCCTTGCACTACCGCCGGCGCTATTGGTCATGTGTCATAGCGACTTCGTTCGGCGCTCCTTTCAGTATTCGTCATTTGCCATTCGTCATTCGACATTCGTGTTCCTTCGTCACTCACTTCCATCCACACATCAGATCCTTCGACCAATCGACAAGCTCAGGGTGAACAGGCTCAGGGCAAGCATCACTCGCGGACTTCCAACCAGCCCGCGCGGGCCGTGCGAAAAAAACACGGCCCTCTATAGAAGGGCGCAAAACGGGGTTTTTGGGCGACAAAATAATCGCGCGCCTGGCCATCTCGCGGCCGGCACGCGAGATATCAAATTGAAGATTCCACCGAATTATTTCTACTCGCGGATCAGACGTATTAGTTCCATAATGTAGAGTTAATAATTCCTTTATTCTTGCGACAGAAACGGGATATCGGTAGGATGAAGCACGTGATAAAGAGGCTGGGCCATGAAGACCTTGCGTACTACATTTGAAAACCGCCTCCGGGAGTGGCTGCTGAATCTCTTGCACAGCCAATGGCGAGCGCTGGGCGTCCCGTTCGAGGCGCCGCGGCCTGCCTCTTCGAGAGAGGTCATCGACCCCGAAGCGCTGCTCTGGTGCTCCCTGGAGTTCTTCCCGACGCAGCCGCGCCTTTGCGAACAGGCGCTGGCCTGGTGGATCGGGAACGAGCACTGGGTGCTGCGCCCTCGCATTCGCGGCTTGGCCCGGGCCGGGGCTGATCCCAGGGCGTATATCTGGCGCGCCCTGGACGGGCAATGGAAGGCGAGCCTGAAGCCGCCGCCGGGCCCCTGTTACGGACAGAAGTCCGCCCAGGAACTGTACGAGTTTTGTCGCGACGCCCCCAAGAGGGTCCGGGCGGCGGCCCTTGGGCGGCAGCGGCCGGGCGCGCCGGAAAGAACTGCGGCCACGGCCATCCTTCGCGCCCGCGACGTGATAGGGTGCGACGCGCGACACTTCCTCCTCCTGTACCTGCTGGCCAATCGCGGCGGCGCAAGACTTCGATCGGTCGCGAATTGGTCGGGGCAGTCGTACCGGAATATCTCGAAAGTCGCGCAACGCTGGAAGTCGGCGAACGTCATTTCGTTGGAGCACGGCTACGGGCGGCTGAGAACCCCCGCGATATGGGCGACGGCCCTGGAGATTGGGCCAGCCGCCATCGTGCTGCCCAACTGGCAGCGGCTCTACGATGCCTGCATCCGCCTGCTTCGGTCGCTGGAAAAGGCCGCCGCCCAATCGATCCCCGCCGACGGCCCGGTTGTGACCGCCCTGATCCGTGAGGCGGCGGCCGATGTGGAGGCCAGCGCCGAAAGCGACCCTTCGACGCCCTCGGAAACAATCCTGTCCCTGACGGAACTGCTCGCGGACTTCACCCAGCGCGGGAATGCATGATCCTTGAGCGAACCGCCGCGGCGTGGTACATTCTCATCCGGATGGAGGCTTGCGGAGCGTATGGAAACCAATCGACTTTACAATCAGGACTGCATCGCGGGGATGGGCTAGATTGCCGAGGCGGCGGTGGACCTGGCTTTGACGGCGGTCACCCACAAGAAGCCCCGCGAGAAATGCCGGTCCGATATTCAAGGAAGGCTACGACAAGAAGGAACGCTTATGAAGAGAACCGCACCCAAAGCGCGGCGTGAACGACGGCTGATGGATTCGTCCTGGCGATTTCATCTCGGCGATATCCCGTTTCCCAAACCGGTGACCCTCCAGGAGAGTTATCTCTACGGTCACGCAAAGACCGGAGCGTTCCTGGGGGCGGCCAAGCCGGACTACGATGATTCTTCCTGGAGGATGTTGGATTTGCCACACGACTGGGCGGTGGAAGGAGATTTCACCCCGGAGGCCAACATGAGCCACGGGTATCTCCCATGCGGCATCGCCTGGTACCGGAAAAGCTTTTCCCTTTCGGTGAAAGACGCCGGCAGCAAGCTGTTCCTGGAGTTTGACGGAATCTTCCGCGACGCCGCCGTGTACCTCAACGGGCACTTCATCGGAAGCGAGCCCAGCGGCTATATCTCCGCCCGCTACGACATTACGGACCAGGCGATTTACGGGGGACAGAACGTGCTGGCCGTCCGGGTCGACGCGACGCTCAACGAAGGCTGGTGGTACGAAGGGGCTGGCATTTACCGGCACGTGTGGCTGCTGAAGACTTCCGAACTCCACATCAAGCCATGGGGCGTGTTCGTTTCAAGCAGCGTCAAGACCCGCCAAGGCAAGGCGATCGGCGCGGCAACGATCCGCATCAACACGGAACTGTCCAACGATTCGGATCGGGACGCCCTGTGCAAACTCGTTTCCAAAATCATCGATTCATCGGGTTCCGTGATCGCCTCCGTCGTCCGCACGGTGGCCGTCCCTGTTTCCGGGGATGTCCGAGTGACCCAGAAGCTCCGCATCGCCGCGCCCAACCTCTGGTCGCCCGAAGCACCGAACCTTTACACGGTGCGCTCGGAGGTGCTGTGCGGCGCAAACGTGATGGACGAAGTCCAAACCCCGTTCGGCGTCCGCTCCTGCGTCTTTGACCCGGACAAAGGATCCCTCCTGAATGGATCGCCGGTCAAGCTCAAAGGCACGTCGAACCATCAGGACCACGCCGGAGTGGGGGTCGCGCTGCCCGACAGGCTTCACGAGGCCCGAGTGGAATATCTCCAAAAGATGGGGTCCAACGCCTGGCGCTGCGCGCACAATCCGCCGGCGCCGGAATTTCTGGACGCCTGCGACAGGCTCGGCATGATGGTCATGGATGAAACTCGCTGCATGAACAGCACGGCGCCGGGGCTTCACCAGCTCGAATCCATGATCCTTCGAGACCGGAACCATCCGTCGGTGGTGATCTGGTCGCTGGGCAACGAGGAACATTTCCACCAGGGCACGGAAACCGGCGCGCGGATCATCCGCACCATGAAACGCCTGGCGAAGCGACTGGACCCGACCCGGCCGATCACGCTGGCGATGAACGGTTGCTGGGGCGGGCCGGTCGGCCCGGTGTTGGACGTACAGGGCATCAATTACTTCCCCGACCGGTACGATGACTACCACAAACGTTTTCCGAAACAGCCGATCCTGGCCACGGAAAATTCCCCGGCGTTCTGCACCCGGGGCATCCACGTCAACGACCCCGAACGCTGCCATTTCAATTCCTACGATACCCGGAAGGCCCCGAAGGAATGGACCCACTGCATTACAACGGAGGAATCCTGGAAGGCCGTGGCGCAGCGGGATTTCATCGCCGGCATATTTCCATGGACCGGCTTTGACTACCGCGGGGAGCCAGCACCGTTTGAATGGCCGTGCGTTTTGACGAATATGGGATTGCTGGACCTCTGCGGTTTTCCCAAGGACCACTTCTACTATCATCAGGC